>DASZBM010000007.1 GCA_035944135.1 Acidobacteriaceae bacterium | reverse complement strand
CGAAGAGACCGGGAGAAGCTTGTACGCGACCGCGCCGGCGATGATGATCGCGATCGAAAGCAGGAAGGTGGCGACAGGGCGCTTGATGAACGGCGCGGAGAAGTGGACGGTGTCGACCTCGCCGGAACTGGACTGCCCGAGAGGAGCGTCGGATTCGGTGGTCTGGCGGTGGATCTTTTCGCGGTCGGCGGCGGTGGCGCGGTCTTCGGGTGCGCGGTCGCCGGCGCGGTCGTTGGGGCCGCCGCGGGCGTAGGCCTTCGCCGCGTCGTCGGGAGTGGCCGAGTCGCGGGGGTCTTTGTCGCCGGGTTTGGGGTCAGTGAAGCTCATGTTCGATTCAGCGCAACTCCTTCAATGCCCTTTGAAAGACTCCGGCCGCATTGAGGATTCGGGCGATTCCCACTTGCCTAGTCTCCGGGGACCGGTTCGGGCAGGCCGCCGCCGTCGCCGTGGTTGGGCGGATGTTTGCCGCCGTGGGTGTGCTCGTAGAACTCTTCGTCGGCCCGGGCGGTGCCGAGGTACTTGCGGCCGATGCGATCGAAGAACAAATAAACGACCGGCGTGGTGAACAGCGTGAGCACCTGCGAGATCAACAGGCCGCCGATGATCGTAATGCCGAGTGGTGCGCGGAGTTCGGAGCCGGTACCGCTGCCAAACGCAAGCGGAACAGCACCTAGCAGCGCGGCCATCGTGGTCATCATGATCGGACGGAAGCGCAGCAGGCAGGCCTGGTAGATGGCCTCTTCCGGCGTCATCCCCTGCTCGCGCTCGGCTTCGAGCGCGAAGTCGATCATCATGATGGCGTTCTTCTTCACGATGCCGATCAGAAGGATGATGCCTATAAGTGCGATGACCGATAGAGAGTTGCCGGTGATAAGCAGCGCGAGGATGGCGCCGACGCCGGCCGAAGGCAGCGTGGACAGAATCGTGACCGGGTGGATGTAGCTCTCATACAGAACGCCGAGCACAATGTAGACGGTGATGAGGGCGGCAAGGATGAGCAGCGGCTCATTGGTGAGCGAGGCCTCGAACGCAGCGGCCGTGCCCTGGAACGCCACGTTGACGCTGGCCGGAAGGTGCATGCCGGCGACGGCCTTGTTGATCGCGTCCACGGCGTCGCCGATGGATTTCCCATTGGCCAGATTGAAGCTGATCGTGGTGGAGGGGAACTGGCCCTGGTGGCCGATGGAGAGCGAGGTGGGCTGCGTCGTGAAGGTGGTGAAGGTGTTGAGTGGGACCTGGCCGCCGTTGGAGCTCTTGACGTAGAGATTGTCGAGCGAGTTCGTCGTGCGCTGGAAGTTCGACGGCACCTCGAGGATGACGTGGTACTGGTTCTGCTGCGTGAAAATGGTCGAAACCTGGCGCTGCGCGAACGCGTCGTCGAGCACGTTATCGACCGCCGAGGGAGTGACGCCGAGCCGTGAGGCGGTGTCACGGTCGATGACCAGCGTGGCGCCCATTCCATTGATCTGCTGATCGCTGGCGACATCCGTAACGATGCCATTGAGCGATTGGAATTTCGCAACAAGCTCGTTGGTGATCTGCGCGAGTTCAACCGGGTCAGGATCTTCGACCGAGTACTGGTACTGCGTGCGCGAGATGCGATCCTCGACCGTGAGATCCTGCGCGGGCTGAAGGAAGGTCTGGATGCCGGGGATCTGGTTCAGCTTGCCCTGCAGGCGATTGATGATCTGCTGCGCGCTGTCCTTGCGGGCGTCGCGATCCTTGAGATCGATCTGGATGCGGCCGGAGTTGAGCGTGGCGTTCGTGTTGTCGATGCCGATGTAGCTGGAGACCGAGACCACATCAGGGTCGTCGAGGATGGCGCGAGCAACCTGCTGCTGCCGCGCCTGCATCGAGGAGAACGAGGTGCTCTGGTTGCCCTCGGTGATCGCCATAATCACGCCCGTGTCCTGCGACGGGAAGAAGCCCTTGGGCACGTAAACGTAAAGCAGAAGCGTGAAAACCAGCGTGGCGGCGGTGACGATGAGCGTGAAGGTCTGGTGGCGCAGCACCCACTGCACGCCTTCGCCGTAGCGCGCGATAGTCCATTCAAACCACTCTTCGCTCTTGCGGTAGAAGCGGTTCTGCGCGGACTTGGGCTTGTGCTTCAGCAGGCGCGCCGACATCATTGGCGTCAGCGTGAGGGAGACGACGGCCGAAACGAGAATGGTGACGGCGAGCGTGACCGCGAACTCGCGGAACAGCCGGCCCACGATGTCTCCCATGAACAGCAGCGGGATCAGCACCGCAATCAGCGAGACGGTCAGCGAGAGAATCGTGAAGCCGATCTGCTCTGCGCCTTTGAGTGCGGCGTCCAGCGGAGTCTCACCCATCTCGAGATAGCGATCGATGTTCTCGATCATCACGATCGCGTCGTCGACGACGAAGCCGGTCGAAATGGTCAGCGCCATCAGCGAGAGATTGTTGAGCGAATAGCCCAGCATGTACATGATGCCGAAGGTGCCAACGATGGACAGCGGCACAGCAACGGCAGGGATGATCGTCGCGGCAATGGAGCGCAGGAACAGGAAGATCACCATCACAACCAGCGCGATGGTGAGCAGCAACTCAAACTGCACATCCTTGACGGAGGCGCGAATAGTGTTGGTGCGGTCGGTAAGAACCCGGAGATCTACGCCGGCGGGCAACGACTGACGCAGCTTGGGCAGCAACGCCTGCACCTCGTCCACCACACCGATGATGTTCGCGCCGGGCTGCCGCTGAATATTGATGATGATGGCCGGCTTGACGTACGCCTGCGACGCAGGGACGTCGACCGTCGTGCCATCCGGCTGCTTCTCCGTATGCGCGGGCTGCGCGGCGAAGCCCATCCACGCCGCCTGGTAAAGGTTCTCGGCTGAGTCGACGACAGTCGCCACATCCTTCAGCCGCACCGGCGAATTATTCCGATACGCGACGATAACGTCGCTGTAGTCCGACGCCGACATCAACTGGTCGTTGTCGCCGATCGTGTACGCCTGCCGCGGTCCGTTCAGCGACCCCTTCGCCTGGTCCACGTTGGCCGTGCCGATGGCCGTGCGAATGTCCTCGAGCGACAGGCCATAGCTGGCGAGCTGCGCCGGATTCGCCTGGATGCGCACCGCCGGCTTTTGTCCGCCTGCAATGGAAACAAGACCGACGCCGGAAAGCTGCGAGATCTTCTGCGCCAGCACAGTATCGGCAAGGTCTTCGACCTTCTGCAGCGGGACCGTCTCGGAGGTCAGCGAAAGCGTGAGGATCGGCGCGTCAGCCGGGTTGACCTTGGCATAGACCGGCGGGTTGGGGAGGTCCTGCGGCAGGTAGCTGTAGGCAGCGTTGATGGCGGCCTGCACATCCTGCTGGGCGACGTCGATCGATTCCGCGAGACTGAACTCGAGGGTGACGATAGAGCCGCCACCTGACGAGATGGAGGTCATCTGCTGCAATCCGGGAATCTGCCCGAACTGGCGCTCCAGCGGTCCGGTAACCGACTGCGCCATCACGTTGGGGCTGGCGCCCGGGTAGTACGTCTGGACCTGGATGATCGGGTAGTCGACCTCAGGAAGGGCCGAAACCGGGAGCTGCAGGTACGCAACAAAGCCCGCAAGCAAAATGGCCACCATCAGGAGTGAGGTGGCCACCGGCCGCAGGATGAATGGCCGTGACGGACTCATTATTGCGGGCCTCCGCCAGAGGGCGAAGACTGCCCGTTGTTCTGGTTGCCGCTCTGGCGTTTGTGATGCTGACTGCCTTGCCCGTTATTCTGCCCGTTCCCCTGGCCGTTGCCCTGGCCGTTGCTTCCCTGTCCTGACTGTCCGGTATCAGCCGGAACAGGCGAGGTGCCGGTGAGGCCTCCGGAGCCCGCAGCGGGCGCCGAGGATTGTGCATTCGGGTTGGCCGCGCCGACCGCGCCGCTGTTCGCAGCCGCAGTGCCGTGAGCCTGCGCAGGCGTCACGGGCGATCCATCCACAAGCTTCTCCTGGCCATCGACAACAACCTGCTCGCCCGGCTTGAGAGCGGTGTTGTTCGAGAGCACCGAGCTGGTGCCGATGGTGAAGTCGACATGGATGGGAACCGTGTCGGCATGGAACTGCTGACGCGGCTTGCCATTCTTGCCAGTCCCACCCGCTTCTGCGTCACCCTGATCGTTGCCGGCTGCCGGTGTGGCTGCCTTCGATTTGCTGTTGCTGGCGGCGCCGCTCGTTGCAGTGGCCGCGGCCTGTCCGGGCAGATTCTTCATCTTGTCCGGCGGTGTTGGGCCAGGGTTCACAACGAAGACATAATCGCCCTGGTTGCCGTTCTCAATCGCGGCAGTCGGCACCACAATCGCATTCGGCCGCTCGTTGAGGATCAGGCGAACGTTGACGAACTGGTTCGCGAACAGCGCGCCGTCGGAGTTGTCGAAGACCGCCTTGAGCTTGGCCGTGCCGGTCGTCGTGTCGATCTGGTTGTCGATGGTGAGCAGCGTTCCGGCGGCGATCTTGTGCGCGTCGGTGCGGTCATACGCTTCAACGACCAGCTTCTTACCGCCGCGCATCGCCTGCTGCACCTGCGGGAGCTGGTCCTCGGGCAACGTGAAGATCACGGCGATGGGATGGATCTGGGTGATGACCACAAGCCCGGTGGTGCTTCCCGCATTCACGATGTTGCCCGGATCCACCAGGCGCAGACCGACGACGCCATCGATCGGCGAGTAGATCTTCGTGTATCCAAGGTTGACGCGCGCGGCTTCGATCGCCGCCTGGTCAGCCTTGATGGATCCCGCCGCCTGGCCCTGGTTGGACACCTGGGCCTGCTGTTGCTCCTTGGAGACGACGCCGGCTTGATAAAGCGCGGTATAGCGCTCGGCCTCAGCTTGCATGTTGTTAAGGTTGGCTTCATCCTTTGCCAGCGTGCCGACAGCCTGGTCCAGCGCAGCTTGGTAAGGGCGCGGATCGATTTCGAGCAGAAGCTGGCCCTTGCGAACAGCCTGACCTTCGCGGAAGTTCACCTGCAGGAGCTGGCCGCTGACGCGCGCCTGCAGTGTGACTGTGTTGTACGCGGTGACCGTGCCCAGCGCGGTGAGGAAGACCGGAACCGTCTTCTGCTGGACAGCCGTGACCTGGACCGGTGTGGGCCGGTTGGCGGCGGCAGCCTGCTTGGCCGCCTGCTGCTCGGCGGCGACATTGTTGGCGTGAATGCGCCAGACGATGAAACCGATGATCGCCAGAACAACGACCAGGACGATGATCAGCCGGCGGCGGCTGCCGGGCCGGCGGCCACCGGGCTCAGAGGCATGCTCGGGCAGAAGATGCGATGGATCATCAACCGGTCTGGAGCGGATTTGCCGCTCGGCGGTGGTCACACGCGGCATGGCACCAGCAGCGTTCTGGCTGTAAGAGGCAGACATGAAGATCGAAGAACTCCTGCGAAGCTGTTGGAACCAAACTTAGTAAGACGCCTGTGCACCTTGACGGGTGGGCCATGCCGCGGCGAATGCCAGGGTCCTTGACGGACGAGGCGGCGCCTTCCCCATGATACTGACGGTATAGTGACGAAGAGCGCACCTTCAAGGTTTCGGACCATGATTTCGGATAGCGAAGTACAGTCAGGGGCCCCTCCGGTTATCGATCGGGAGCCAGGCGTGGGAGATTCGGTCCCGTCGGGCGCCGCAGTTCGGCATAGCCCCGCACTCGCGCCCGGCGTGCCCCTGTGCGTGGATCTGGATGGAACGCTGGTCAAGTCCGACACGCTGGTGGATTCAGTGCTGGTGCTGGCGCGCCAGAAGCCCGCAGAGATACTTCGTATCCCGAGCTGGATTGCGCAGGGCAAGGCGCAGTTTAAAAAACATGTAACTTCTGCCGTCACGCTGGACGTTGAACACCTGCCGTACAACCGCCCGCTGCTGGAGTGGCTGCGCGCCGAGCATGGCGCGGGACGGGCCATCTATCTCGCCACTGCGGCAGACCGCACCCTGGCCGACCGCGTGGCCCAGCACCTCGGGATCTTTGCGGGTGTGCTGGCGTCGGACGGAAACACGAATCTCGCCGGGAAAAACAAGCTCGAGGCCTTTCGAGAGCACTTCGGTGAGCGCTTCTGCTACATCGGCAACGCCAAGCCTGATGTGACGCTGCTGTGCGCCTGCGAGAGCCCGATGACAGCAAACCCGCACGGCGCTCTCACGGCAGGCCTGCGCAGAGCGGGAAAGATTCCGGCAGCGACGTTTGAGGACCGAACCCCTCTGCTGAAGAGCTGGCTGCGCGCGATACGCCTGCACCAGTGGGCCAAAAACACGCTGATCTTTGTGCCGCTGCTGCTCGGCCATGCGTGGAGCGTGCCGACGGTTGCAGGAGGCGTCGTCGCCTTTTTGAGCTTCGGGCTGTGCGCTTCCGCGACCTACATCATCAACGACCTGCTGGACCTCGAGGTCGATCGCAGGCATCCGCGCAAGAGACGGCGGCCATTCGCAGCAGGCGATCTCTCCGCAATTGCTGGCGTGTGCGCGGTCGTAGTCATGATGGCGGCGGCCTTCACGCTGGCCTTTGCGGTGCCCCATGTGATCCTGGCGCTGCCCGGGCGGCATGGCCTTCTGCTGGCGCACAAGTTCGTGGAGTGGCTGGCGCTGTACACCGTGACGACCCTGGCGTACTCGCTGTATTTGAAACGCATCCTGCTGCTGGACGTCTTTGTGCTGAGCGGCCTGTACACGGTTCGCATTCTGGCCGGAAGCGCGGCGACGACGGTGCCCATCTCGGAATGGCTGGGCGCATTCAGCGTGTTCTTCTTCCTGTCGCTGGCGTTTGTGAAACGCTTCAGCGAGTTGGAGAACCTGCGTGAGCGCGGCGGCGCCGCGGCCGCGGGACGCGGATATCACATCAGCGACGTGGAACAACTGCGCGCGTTCGGTACGGGCTCGATGTTTGCGGCAGTGCTCGTGACCACCCTGTACATCTCGAATTCGCAGATGACCGTGCTTTACTCGCACGGTATGCGGCTGTGGCTGGTCATTCCGGTGCTGCTGCTGTGGCTGAGCCAGGTGTGGATGTTAGCCAGCCGGGGCGAGATGCACGACGACCCCGTGGTGTGGGCGATCACGTCCAAGCGGAGCCTGCTGCTGGGTGCGCTCATGGCGCTGATCGTCTGGTCGGCGCTGTAGGCGCACGTAGACTGAAAGAACTTGAAAATGATCGACTCAACACAACTGACAGACTTTTCTCCGTCATCGCTCGATGCGGCCTTCGCCGCGGTGGAAACCGAAGCACGTACGCAGCTCGCAGCGCCGGACTTTGACGCAGAGGCATTCCGCCTCGCCTGGCTGGGGCGCAAGCAGGGACGCCTCAAGGCGATCTCGGATGCCTGGCTGAAGTCTGCGCCACCCGATGCGAAGCGGCTGATCGGCCAACGCTTCAACGCGCTCAAAGAGACCATCGAAGCCGCCGTCGAAACCGCCGCTTCGCGCCCGAAATCTGCGACCGGAACGACCATCGACATCACTCTGCCCGGCATCGCGCAGCGGATCGGAGCCGAGCATCCGCTGGTCCGCACGATGCAGGAGATCGTGACCGTCTTCGAGCAGATGGGCTACTCCGTTGGGCTGGGGCCTGAAGTTGAAACCGACTTCTATAACTTTGAGGCGCTGAACTTTCCGCCCAACCATCCCGCGCGCGATACGCAGGACACCCTGGTTATCGCCAATCAGGAGAATAAGTTAGCGCGGGAGCGATTGCTGATGCGGACGCACACGTCGCCGGTGCAGATAAGGTCAATGATTCAACAAGATCCGCCGCTGCGGCTGGTGATTCCCGGCAAGGTGCACCGCAATGATGCAGCCGATGCGACCCACTCCCCCGTGTTCCACCAGGTTGAGGGCTTGTGCGTCGATAAGAACATTACTTTCAGCGACTTGAAGGGGACGCTGGACCATGCGATGAAGGCGTTTTTCGGCTCGGGCGTGAAGACGCGGTTCTTCCCGTCGTTTTTCCCCTTCACGGAGCCTTCGGCGGACGTTCAGATCTCCTGTATCTTTTGCAATGGCAAGGGTTGCAGGAAGTGCAAGCACTCAGGATGGATTGAACTTCTGGGCTGCGGGATGGTGGACCCGGCGGTATTTGATGCCGTGGACGCACGACGCATCGCCTTAGGGCGTGAGCCAGCCTATAACGCCCGTAGAATCAGTGGGTTCGCCTTTGGAATGGGAGTCGACCGGATTGCGATGATGAAATATGGAATCAGCGATATTGGACTTTTGTATGGCGGGGACGTGCGCTTTCTGGACCAGTTTGTGTAGGTTTTGAATGGTTTTGAGGTGTCTTAAACGCACGCAATTCAGGTGGAATGCACTGATTTAAGGGCATATCTGGAAAGCCGTAGCCGACTTACTTATAGCCAAGTTACTGGGTTTAAGCCGGAAGACTTAAACTCACTAATCTTCCTATAAACTCTCTTCATGGATCCTGTCCGCAATCCGTACTCGCCCGGCGCGGGGAGTGCTCCACCGGAGCTTGCCGGCCGCGAGCGGCTGCGAGAGCAGGTGCGGATTGCGCTTGCCCGGCTTCGGGCCGGGCGCTCGGCCAAGAGCGTGCTGATGGTTGGGCTGCGCGGGGTCGGCAAGACGGTATTGCTGGACCAACTCATGCGGGACGCAGAGGCGGAAGGCATCTGCACGGTGCGATCGGAGACACCGGAGAACAGGTCGCTTCCGGCGCTTCTTGCTCCTCAAATACGCCTTGCGCTGCTGCACCTGAACCGGACGGAAGCCGCCAAGGACGCGGTCGCGCGGGGATTGCGCGCACTCGCCGGGTTCGCAACGGCACTCAGGGTGAAGTACCACGATCTTCAGGTGGGCTTCGACGCGATACCGGAGCCGGGACTGGCGGACAACGGCGATCTGGAGATGGACCTGACCGCCCTGATTGAGGAGGTCGGGCGCGCGGCGAAGGGCGCGGGCACCGCAGTGGTGTTGTTTATTGACGAGCTGCAGTATCTGCCTCAGGACCAGTTTGCAGCGCTGATTGCGGCGCTGCATCGCAGCATTCAACGGCAACTGCCGGTCACGATTGTGGGTGCAGGCCTGCCGCAGCTCCGTGCGCTGGCAGGTGAGGCGAAATCCTATGCGGAGCGGCTGTTCGAGTTCCCAACGATTGGGCCGCTCTCTGCAGAAGAGGCCGAGCGAGCGATACGGAAGCCGGCGGATGACGCGGGCGTCTCCTATACGGACGACGCGGTCGCCTCGATTCTCGAACGAACGCAAGGATATCCATACTTTCTGCAGGAGTGGGGAAATCGAGCGTGGGACATTGCTTCGGAATCACCGATTACGCGTGAGAATGTGGACCGTGCATCGATCGAGGCGATCGCAACGCTGGATGAGAGCTTCTTCCGCGTGCGCTTCGACCGGCTTACACCGACAGAGAAACGCTACCTCCGCGCCATGGCTGAGCTTGGGCCGGGAGCGCATCGCTCCGGAGACATTGCGGCGTTGCTTGAGAAGTCGGTAACAGGCCTTGGAACCTTGCGGCAGAGCCTGATCGTCAAGGGCATGATCTGGAGCCCCGGCCATGGCGAGACGGCGTTTACGGTTCCGCTGTTCGACGAGTTTATGAAACGCATCATGCCGGGTGATGATTGGAAGACTGAGTAAAGCAGGCCGTAGAGGGTAGAGGGTAAGGGGTAGAGAAGAAAGACACGATGAATATTTTGACCAAGTGGATCCGCTCGTATTTGCCTGAGCTCAATGTGAGCGATGCGCAGTTGGCTGAAGACCTGACGCTGCGCGGCATTGCTGTCGAAGGCATCTTCCCTGCCCCCATCGGAGAAACGCCGGGCGGATCGCGCTTTGAGATGGACATCACGACGAACCGCGTGGACGCAATGAATCACTATGGGATTGCGCGCGAGGCGGCGGCCATCTATTCAGACGTGCTGGACGGCGCCGGGCTGAAGCCGCTGAGCGAAGAGCTGGGCGCGCCCGTGCAGGCTGCGCGCGCGGGCGAGGCGTTCCCGGTGCGGATTGAGGCGAAGGACCTGTGCGGCCGATTTACAGCGCGGGTGATTCGCGGTGTGCGCGTGAAGCCTGCAAATGGCGTGATTGCCGAATATTTCGGCGCGATTGGACAGAAGCCGATCTCGGGCCCGGTGGATGCGACCAACTTCGGATGGCTGGCGATGGGGCAGCCAACGCATGTGTTCGACCTGGACAAGCTTGAGGGCGGGATTGTGGTGCGGCGCGCTAAAGCCGGCGAGAAGCTGATGCTGCTGGATGGAAGCGAGCACACGCTGACTGCCGACGACCTGGTGATTGCGGATGAGGTGAAGGCGCTGTCGCTGGCAGGCGTGATGGGCGGGTGGGATTCGCGCGTGACGGAGGAGACGAAGAACATTCTGGTGGAGGCGGCGTGGTTTGATCCGGCTGCGATTCGCGCGAGTTCGCGGCGGCACGGGCTGCATACGGACGCGAGCCACAGGTTTGAGCGCGGAGCGGACTTCAACGGAGCGCCGGTCGGAAACAATCTCGTGACGCGGCTGGTGGTCGAGCAGGCAGGCGGCGGCGTTGTGGGGCCGCTCGCAGACGTGATCGTGCCGGAGCAGCAGGCGCGCACGGCGGGACGCGATCGCATCGTGTTGCGCGTAAGCCAGGTGCAGCGGATTCTCGGGACGACGCAGGAGGACGCGGTGCATGAAGGCGGGCGGCGCGTCTCTGGGTTGAATGAAGCGGTCGTCGAGCAGGTGCTGACGGCGCTGGGGTGTGAGCTGGAGCCGACGCGCGCGGTTGCGGGCGAGTATGCGGTGAAGCTGCCGAGTTGGCGGCTGGACCTGGAGCGCGAGGTGGACCTGATTGAAGAGGTCGCGCGCGTGTATGGGTACAACCGCTTTGCCGACACGCTGCCAGGATGGGCCGGCGCAGTGCGCAAACAGCCGCATGCGGAGCAGGAGCGCGTGATTCGCGAGACGATGCGTGCGCTGGGATACAGCGAGGCGATCTCGAGCACGTTTGTTTCGGCCGAGGAGGCAGCGGTGTTTGCCGACGCGCAAGCAGGTACGGTGGCGATGGGAAATCCGCTGAGCGAGGAGGCCGGAATGCTGCGGCCGTCGCTCGCGCCGGGGATGGCAACGATGCTGGCGCACAACCTGCATCGTGACGTCGCGACGGTGCGGCTGTTCGAGATGGGAACCGTGTTTACGGGATCAACCGCAGAGGTGCACGAAGAGACCGGGCTGGCGATTGGCGCGGCTGGTGGAGCTGTTGCGAGTGCGCTGCACGGTGCAGACAATGCCTTAATTTTCGAGGTCAAGGGCGCGCTGGAGACGTTGCTCGGCAGGTTTGCGGGCGCTGTGTCGTTCGATACGAACGGGCTGCCAAAGTGGATTGCGCCGCGCCGCGGCGCGCGAGCGCTGCTGGATGGGAAGCCTGTTGCAGTGTTTGGTGAGTTGAGCGCGGAGGAGTTGCACAAGCGAAAGCTGCGGCAGAGCTGCGTGATCGCCGCGGTTGCAGGGCAGGAGTTGCTGCGGAGTGGCCTCAGACAGCCGATAGTCCGCGAGCTTTCGCGCTACCAGGCGGTGGAACGCGACTTCTCGTTTGTGTTCCCGGACAGCGTGCGCTGGGAGGCGATTGCCACTGCGGTGAACGGGCTGAAGATTCCAGAACTGCGCAGCGTGCGGCCACTGGAGATCTTCCGCGATGCGAAGGGCAAGGCTGTGCCGGTGGGAAGCTACTCGCTGCTGCTGCGCGTGGTGTTCCAATCGGGCGAGCGGACGCTGACTGAGGAAGAACTGACGGGCGCGTCGGAGAAGATTGTGGCTGCGCTCAAAGCACTCGGCGGAACGCAGCGGGCGTAAACCTCGGCGGCATTGTTTTCCACTCATCGCAATGAGACCGCGATGAATGGGGCACCTGGCGTGTGTTCGCGCTGCGAGCGTGGGAGTGCCGAAGGGGATTCACCAAGGTTCCTTTGCGAATTCGAGTCCGCTAATCCACTCTTCGAATCGCTATACTTCGAGTTGAATTGGGGGTTTTGGAATGGCAACAGCAGTGGTGAGTGCCGACGAGTTTCAGGCACTGGAGCAGAAGGTGCTCCAGACGGTCGAGCTCATTAAGAAGGAACGTGAGGCCCGCGCGCATGCCGAGGCGGAGCGCAATGCGGCGCAGGCGGAACTCTCTGCACTGAAGGAACAGATGCACGCGCATGCAGAGAATGCGAGCTCGGCGACGAAAGAGCTGGAGAGCATGCAGCGTGAGCGTGCGGAAGTGCGGCAGCGCGTGGAAGCGATGCTGGCGCAGATGGATGAGCTGCTGTAACTGAGAGATCTTCCGGGGCCGCAAATGCTGTTGAGGAGGGCTGAATGCCGCAACTCGCTGAGCTTGAGCCAAGAGATACGGCAACGAACCCGACGCCATCACAGAATCTGTTTGCAGGGCAGATGGCAAGAGACGATGAGGAGCGAACGTTGAGCGAGCAGTTGAGAACGGCAGCAGAGATGTCACGGGCCGAGCAGGCTGCACGCGACTGCGGCGCGGTGGTGGTGGACATCTACGACCAGGTGTACCAGTTGCGCGGAACCGACGCGGCGCACATTGAGAAGCTGGCGGGGATTGTCGACGCGAAGATGCGGGCGGTGTCGGCGCAGGGAACGACGGTGGATTCGCTGCGCGTGGCGGTGCTGGCGGCGCTGAATATTGCCGATGAACTGACGGCGCTGCGCGCGCGCTATGACGCGCTGGCAGGAAACCTGAATCAGCAGGAGACGAGCGTGCGCTCGCGCGCCGGGTCGCTGCTGGGCATGCTGGACGAGGTGCTGCAGGAGCGCAAGGCAGGCTAGTCCGCAGTTGATTTAGAGAAAATTTTGTTGCGGCGGCGGCGAGATGCCGCGATGATGGTGAGCGGAATCCACGGAGCTCTCCATGTTTCAGGTACGCAGACTGCTTATCGCCGGCGTCTTCCTTTTTTCAGCACAGGTGTTTCTCGGGCAAGGTTCGAGTGGAACCGCCGCTAGCGGGCCGACGGACGCTGACTCGTATAAGACAAATCCGAAGTGGGTCGACGCGATGCGCGAGGGGCAGCAGTTGCTTCGCGCGAGGAAACCACAGTTCGCCAAAGGCGAATTCAACAAGGCCAACAAGATTGCCGGCGGCGCGTGCTGGGATTGCCTCGATGGACTGTATTCGGCGCAGATGAGCGAGGGCGACTACAAGGGCGCGATCGAGACGGCAGAGAAGATGGAAGGCATCGCGACGGCTCCGACGGTTAAGTCGATTGCCGAGTACAGGAGAGGCGAAGCAATTCTTGACAAGGCGGGGGACAAGCCGAAGCAGGACCAGTTGGAGCTGGCCCACGCGGCGTTTCAGCAGGCGCTGACGAACTTTCCGAAGAATCTGCCGGCGATGTTCCGCGACGGCGAGGTGCTGGCGCGGCTGGGCAAGATCGATGAGGCGAAGGCGTGCTTCGGCCAGTGCGCGGCACTGGCAAAGCCGTCGGACCCGGCACGGCTGCGCGCGCAGCACTTTGCGGAGGACCCGATGCTTTCGCTGAAGAAGCGTGCGCCGGCGTTTGAGGTGACGGCGCTGGATGGAACGCGCTTCAACCTGGATGCGATGGGCGGACGCGTGGTGCTGATCGACTTCTGGGCGACGTGGTGCGGGCCGTGCAATGCGGCGCTGCCGGAGGTGAAGAGGATTGCGAAGGACTTCGCGGGCGAGCCGCTGGTGATCATCAGCGTGAGCTGGGATTCGGACGAAGCGAAGTGGCAGCAGTTTATCCAGAAGAACGAGATGACCTGGCTGCAGTATCGCGATGCGGACCACTCGCTCTCGCGGGCGTTTGGCGTGGAGGCGATTCCGCACTACTTCACGATCGATAGCGACGGAGTGCTGACGGCAGAGATGGTGGGGACGGATTCAGACGTGGAAGGAAGGCTGAAGAAGCTGGTGGCGAAGGCGCGGGATGCGCAGAAGCAGCGGGGCGAGATCGCGGAGCAGCGGAGTGGGGCAGCCGCTGCTCCGGCTTCCGGCGGCCAATAGTTAGCGGTTGAGGTCGTGCAGGGTTTGTCCGGCTGCCTGCGCGACCTTGCCGACGCCCTCGCGGACATTGCCCTCAATTCGATCCCCGAGACCTTCGTCGGCGAGGTCAGGATTACCGGTGAGATTGCCGAGGCCTTCCTTCACGCGTCCGGCAACATTGCGCCCGAGACCGGTGGCGCGCTGCTTCATTCCCCACCCTTGGGCGTTGCGTGCGGCGCCCTCGAGATTGTCCGAGCCCGTGGCGTACTGCAGCTCGGGCGGGTTTGCGATGAGATAAACGGCGAGACCGATTCCGATTCCAGCGGCCAGCCATGCAATGGTCTTCATAACGTTCTTCCTCCGTGATTTCAGATGCGTTTGAGCGCGGCCGCGTGCGTACCGAGGCCGTAGTTCCCTAGAATCAAAGAGGTGAGCGGACAGGTGGAGCGCAGGGTGGATGTGGTGGTGCTCGGCGCAGGGGCCGCGGGCATGATGGCCGCGCTGGAGGCGGGCAGGCGGGCGCGGCGGGTGCTTCTCCTGGACCATAACGAGCGGCCGGGGCGGAAGATCCTGATCTCCGGCGGCGGGCGCTGCAACTTCACCAACATTCACACGCGCGCGGAGAGTTTTCTGAGCGAGAACCCGCACTTTGCACGCTCGGCGCTGGCGCGCTACACGCCGGCAGAGTTCATCGCGATGGTGGAGCGGCACGGGATCGCGTATCACGAGAAGACGCTGGGGCAATTGTTCTGCGATGGCTCCTCACAGCAGATTGTGACAATGCTGGAGCGCGAGTGCGGAGCGGCCGGTGTGGAGCTGCGCTGCGGCGTCCGCGTGAATGAAGTGCGGCAGCGATCTGCAGAAGGCGGTGCGGAGGGCGCGCGGTTTTCGGTGCAGACGAGCGCGGGGGAGTTTCTCTGCGAGGCGGTGATCGTTGCGACGGGAGGCTTGTCGATTCCGAAGATGGGAGCGACGGGCTTTGGGTATGAGCTGGCGCGGCAGTTTGGCCACGCGGTCGTCGAGCCCAGGGCAGCGCTGGTGCCGCTGGTGTTTGCGGCAGAGGACTGCGAGCGGTGGTGCGATCTCGCGGGCGTGTCGGCGGAGGTGGTTGCGCGCGCGGAGTCGGCGACGAATGCGCGGCGAGCGAAAGTACCCGAGTTTCGCGAGAAGCTGCTGGTGACGCATCGCGGGCTGAGCGGGCCGGCAGTGCTGCAGGCGTCCTCGTACTGGAGGCCGGGCAGTGGGGTGGAGTTCGACCTGGCTCCGGGGCGCGAGGTGTTCACTGCGTTGCGTGAGCGCAATGCTCGCCGCGACGCGGCCGCCGCAAAATCGCTTCTGCGTGAAGTTCTCCCGGCGCGAATGGCGGAACGCTGGGTGGAACTTGCGATCCAGGACGGCGCTGGTTGGACGAATGCCGGGGTCGACCGACTTGAGCAACGGCTGCACCAGTGGAAGTTGACGCCGGGCGGGACAGAGGGTTTCGCGAAGGCCGAGGTGACGGCCGGCGGCGTGGATACTCGCGAGCTGGATGCACGCACGATGGAGAGCCGGCGCGTGCCTGGGCTCTACTTCATCGGCGAAGTGGTGGATGTGACAGGCTGGCTGGGCGGCTATAACTTCCAGTGGGCGTGGGCCAGCGCGGTGAGTGCCGGGCGCGCAGCGTGAACGAGTTTATTGCACAGTCAGGGTGAGATTGACGCTGTGCGTGAGGCCTGCGGCGGACGCGCTCACGGTCAGGTTATACGAGCCGGTCGGTGTCGAAGAACCGCCGGGACCACCCTGATTTGGAATGAGGCGCTCCGAACCGCAGCCTGTCAGCGATGTGAGTGCGATGACTGCAATGGCTGCAAGCAGCAGTCGCGGCAGCTGGCGACGCCGCAGAGCGAATGCGAGTGGGAGCGCGAAAAAGGCCAGCACGGGGCCGCTGTTGCGCGGAGCGAATGGAGAACGTGGCTGCCGCAGTTCGGCGGTGGTCTGTCCGGTCTGCACGGTGACGGAGAGGGTGCTCGTGCCGCCGAGATTTGCGGTCGCTGGGTTGACCGTGCAGATGCTGTTTGCCGGCGCCCCGGAACAGGCGAGCGCGACCGAGCCGGAGAGGCCATTGAGTGAGGTCAGGAGCAGCGGGTAGGTGGCCGTTGCTCCGCTCACGACGGTCACGCTTGTCGCTCCGTTGGAGGCGAGCGAGAAGTCGACGCCGGTACCCGTGACGTTTGTCGTCTGGGTGCCGCTGGGTGCGTCGTCGGTGAGCGTGAGTGTGCCGGCGATTGCGCCGGCGGTGGTTGGCGAGAAGACGATGATGAGGTTACAGCTCGCCGCAGGGCTGAGCGTTGCGTCGCAGCTACTGGAGGCGAGGGTGAACCCGGCGCTCAGTACCATGTTCGCAATATGCAAAGGCAGGCCGCCATTGTTGGTGAGCGTGAGCGTCTGCGGCGGAGCAGAGAGCCCGACGCCTGTCGCGGGGAAGCCGAGCGCTGTGGGACTGAGAGAGACTCCGGCAGGCGCGACACCGGTGCCGGTGAGCGTGACGGTTTGTGAGCGGAACTGGTCGGTGATGGTAAGGGTCGCAGAGCGCGTGCCGACAGCGGTTGGCACAAACGCGACTAGGACCGCACACGCGGAGTGCGGGTTGAGCGAAGCGCCGCAGGAGTTCGTTGCGGTGAAATCGCCCGCGGTGACCGACGCAGTGATGAGCGTGAGGGCCACATCGCCGGAGTTGGTCAGCGTGACTTGCTGCACCGCGCTGTTGGTGCCAATCGCCTGCTGCGCGAAGGTGAGTGAAAGCGGAGCGAGCGTGTCTGTTGCGGGAGCGTTGCCGGTGCCGGAGAGCTGCGCGGTTTGAGTGCCGACGCTGTCCGTGATGGTGAGGACACCGGCGCGTGTGCCGCTGGCCGTGGGCGTGAAGCTGATGGAGATGGAGCAGGCAGTTTGTGCTGCGAGCGTGGCGGTGCAGGTGCTCGCGGCAATGCTGAAATCGCCGGTGATGGACGGCGAATTGAGCGTCGCGGGATTCGCTCCGGTGTTCGCGACGGTGATGATCTGCGCGGCGGCGGTTTGATTGACGATCGTCGCGGGGAAGGTCAGCGCCGCGGGCGTGAGTACGATCGAGGCCGGCGCTGTGGCGATTCCGTTCAGCGAGACGGTCGCCTGGCCGCCGGGGATGTTCGCATCGATTAAGAGATTGCCTGTGCGCGAGCCGGTCTGCGTCGGCGCAAAGCTGATGCTGAACGTGCAGCTGGCGCCGACGGCGAGCGTCTGGCCAATGCAGGTGTCATGCTCGACGAAGTCGCCAGTGACATCCTCCTCCGAGAAAGTGACCGGCGCGTTGCCGGAGCTGGTGACGGTGATCGTCTGGGGGCTGCTCTGCGTGGAGACCGGCTGCGCGCCGAAATTGAGCGTCGTCGCGGAGAGCGTAATCGCGGGAGCTGTCGTCGTCGTCGCGCCGAGAAGCGGGATCTGCCAGAGACCACGGCCGTAGGTTCCGGCGCGCAGCATGCCGAGACGGCCGTCGCCCGTCGGCATGTTCGGCGCGGCTTCCAGCGTGGTGACGGGCGCGTTGGGGAGTCCGGTTCCGAGCGGGCTCCAGCAATTCGCAGAGGCGCAGGTTGTTACCGCCTGGGTGACGAAGACGCCGGTGTCGAGCGCAACGTAGACGGTGTTCGGATCGTTCGGGTCGACGACGACTGCGTTCGCGGGCGCGGGCGGAAGGTTGAAGCTGATCGCGGTCCAGTGCGCGCCGAAGTCGGTGGAGCGGTAGAGATGCGGGTCGATGCCGAAGCCCATGACGGTGGCGTACACGGTAGCGCCGGTTGCATCGTGCGGGTCGACGGCAATGGAGGAGATGTCGAACGCGCCGGAGTTGAAGGGGTCGGAGTTGGTGACGGGACTCAGCGCAACGTCTGCCCATGCGGTCGAAGAGGAGTCGGTGTTCGCGGACTTGGTGACGAACAGGTGTCCGGCGAGGCCCTGGCCCTGATCGAACTGGCCGGCCATCCCGGCGTACAGCACAGTTGCGCCTGCGCTCTGCGCGTTCGTCGAGTTCGCGACAGGGCCGCCCGCGGCGAGCGAGCGCACCATCGCGGAGTTCGCGCTGCATGCTCCTGTGGTTCCGTCGAACCCGCGGCTGAGCTGGTTGGCTGTGCTCCATGTGCCGCCTGAAGCCGCCGGACCACGCCAGACGCGGCAGGTGCCGACGAGAACGTTGGTGGTTAGCTGCGGGTCGAGAAGCGAGGGCGCGTCAAGGAGGGATTGGTCGTTGTTCACCTGCGGCGCGCCGATGGCGGCCGGTGAAAGAAGATCAGCGGCTGTGCAGTTGAGGCCGGAGGTGCAGGCTGCAAGATTTACACCCGCGCCGATGGTGACGAACCAGTTGGATGGAGTGTTGGGATCGATGGCTGAGAAGCCACCTTCACCGGCAGAGAGCTGAGGCCATGACGCGAGCGTCGAGGCTGAGGTGGTCGCGGCCGTGCCGTTCGCGCCGAGGCCGGCGATGAGGATGTCTGGGTTCGCCGGATCCTGCGCGAAGGAAATAACCTCGGCCAGGGAGCCGCCGCTGCCGATGGCCGCGTTGAGGTTGTCAAAGTGCTGTGCGTCGCTCACGGAGCAGGCGGGGCCCGTCTGGTTGACGCCGTCGGTCGAGCGCCAGAGACCGCCGTCGTTGCCGACGAGAACGAGCTGCGTTCCAGCGCCAGTGAGGGCAGCAGCGATCGCGTGCTGCGCGGGCGCGATCGCAGCGGGGGCGTTGCAGCCGTTGAGCGCATTCGTGGTGTTGCGAAGCGTGCAGCTTGTCGCGCCAGAGGCGATCGCGCAGCGGTAGAGATCGACCGTGCCGGCGAACAGGAGCGTTCCTCCGGCGGAGTTCGGCGCGACGGCGAGCGTGAGGTCGTAGCCTCCCTGGATAATGGCGGTGCTGCCGGAGCCCACCTCGAGTGCGCCGTTGTCGATACGCGCGCCCCACGTCGGCGACGGGTTCGTGCAGCTTCCACCGGATGCGGCGCACAGATCCTGCCAGAGTCCCTGATCGTTGTCGTTCACGTCGACCGTCAGGGCGTAGAGGTCGCCGGTGGCCGGCTGCACGGCGAGCGTGCCGCGGAAGATGGGGCAAGTGCTGCTGCCTACGCCGTTTGCGCCGACGGGACAGTTCGTCGTGGTAAGGCCCGTGCCGGGTTGGTTGGTGAGCCGCGTCCAGGTCTTGCCGTCAGGCGAGCTGTAATAGCCGTGGCTGCGCACTGCGGCGATGAACAGGCCGCGTACCGCATCCCACACGACCGACGTAGCAGCGTTGCCGACCTGCCCGCTCCCAACCGGCTGTGGCGACTGCACGATCACTGCGCCGTCGTAGAGCGTGGCCATCTTCCAGCTGGCACCCGCGTCCGTGGAGTAGTAGAGGCCGGGAACGGAGGCTGATCCCTGCGCGTCGACAATCGCCGCCTGCGGCGAGACAGACATCGCGGCCACCACGACATTCGTCGACGCGCTGCTCCAGGCGAGGCCTGCGGTCGAGAGACCGGCGAAGGTCTGGTTTAGCGACGTCCCTTCGGCCGCAAGCGTGGCAATGGTCCACGTCTGGCCGCCATCGGCGGAGCGCAGGATGCCCTCCCCGTAGAGCGAGTCGGTCGCATCGTTCGGGTCGCCAGTGCCCGCGAGCACCACAGGGTTCGGAGCCGGCTGGACCGCGACCGCGCCGATGGACAGCGAGGGAATCGTCGTCGAGCCCGCGCTGATGCTGAAGACCGGCAGCGTATCCGTGAGCGGCGCGAACGTGATGGAGGCGAGCGGGCCGGCGGCGTTGGTCGACTTCCACACGCCGCCGCCGGTTGTGCCGAGATAAACGGTGTTGCGGGTGGAATCGTTGGGGTCGAAGGCGATGGACGTCACGCGGCCTGTGACATTGCCGAAGCGCTGCGTGAAGACGGAGCTGGGGCCGAGCGGCTGCCACGCTGCAGTGAGCGGACTGGATGAACCCGCGTGCGCGCGAACGGCGTTGCGGCTCAGCAGACTGGCATGCTGCGCCTGTGCTCGCGCCCGCGCGAGTGCGGAATTCGACCCGTCAGCCGTTCGGCGCTGAGCAAGAAAGTCTTCGACCCGCCGCTGCTGCGCGGGCTGCGAATGGGCTTGAGAATGGGCTGGAGCGGGACAGAGGCAGGCTAGAAAGAGAGCTGCCAACGCCCCCGTGGCCGGCACGCAAAGCCGGTGAAACGGTCGGCAAGATCCCCACAGACAACTTGCAAAACAACGCAGCGGCAAACGCGGGTCCCGAAGCCTCCACTCTTTTGTGTCAAAAAGATTCACACAAGACACAGAGCAAGTGGAGGCGCACTCCTCGCGTCGAAAGAAAAGAGCTTTCTAACCTGAGCGGCGGGTTGGATTAGCGTTTCTTAAGAAGCGAAGTATTGAAAGTTTAGCAACCAGCCGCGCGAGAAATCCCCCACGTACACGCGTGGTTTCTGCAACTTATGGTTAGTTAATAGCTGTGGCCGAGGACCGGATGCGGCTCATACAGCTCCTCCAGCCGCTTGATCTCCTCCTCGCTCAGCTTCAGCTGCAGCGCCGCGATCGCGTCCTCCAGATGTTCGGTTTTGCTCGCGCCAATGATCGGCGCCGAGACAGCGGGTTTGCTGAGAATCCACGCGAGCGCCACCTGCGCCGGCTTGGCGTGACGTTCGTTCGCGATCTCCACGACGCGATCGACGATGTCGAAGTCCGTGTCCCGGTAGTACATGTTGTGGCTGAAGTCGTCGGTGCGCGCACGCGCAGTTTCAGACTTGCCATCGTTGCGCCCACGGGTGCCGGTCAGAAAACCGCGCGCCAACGGGCTCCATGGAATGCAGCCGATCCCCTGGTCCAGGCAGAGCGGAATCATCTCGCGCTCTTCTTCGCGATAGATCAGGTTGTAGTGGTTCTGCATCGTGACGAACTGCGCCAGCGAATTCTGCCGCTGGTATTGGAGCATCTTCAGGAACTGCCACGCGTACATGCTCGACGCTCCGATGTAGAGCGCCTTGCCTGCGCGCACGACCGCGTCCAGCGCCTCGCAGGTCTCCTCGATGTTCGTGTCTTTGTCGAAGCGGTGGATCTGGTACAGGTCGACATAATCGACGCCGAGCCGCTTCAGGCTGCGGTCAATCGACGCCATGATGTGCTTGCGCGAGAGGCCGCGGTCGTTCGGCGCATCGCTCATCGGGTTGAAGACCTTGGTCGCGATCACCAGCTCTTCGCGGCACGGCTGGAACTCGCGCAGCAGTTTGCCGGTGAGCACCTCGCTCTCACCGCGCGAATAGATGTCTGCTGTGTCGTAGAAGTTGATTCCGGCTTCCACGGCGCGCTGGATGAACGGGCGCGCTTCGTCTTCCTCCAGCACCCAGTCGCGCCACTTCTTCGAGCCGTAGGTCATCATGCCGAGACAAAGCGGAGAGACGCGCACGCCGGTCTGGCCGAGCCGCACATAGTTCATAGATGAAATTTCACCTCTTCGCGATTGGACGCGCGCGACACCCGCCGGGTTCCCACGAAGTGGATTTCAGGCCTGGGTAGGCTGGCCGACCACCGCCTCGGCGACCGCCGGGCGCGGCTTTGCCGGCTCGGAGTTGGCGCCGACCACCCACGCCCAGCGCGGGATGGATGCAAATACCCGCGTGAGTTGCAGCGCCAGGAAGTACCCGGTCGGAGCCAGGACAATCCACATCAGCAGAACGCCTGCAGGCCCCAGCAAACTGCCGTGCACCATTACGATCTTCATCGCGGCGGCGAATAACAGGCTCATGACCATTCCATGGATCAGGTAGACGCCGTAGGTTGTCTCGGCCACATTGATGAAGGCCGGCCATGACCGACGCTTGATCCGCAGCAGCAGAATGACGATCAGCACCGAATAAATCTGGTTGCCGAAGCGAAGCGAGTTGAATTCGTCCGGGCTGTTGTGCGCCTTCAGGATGAAGGTCTCGATCACCGCGACGCCTGCCGCCGCACCCGCATAGAGGACAAGCCGACCGGCCGATTGCGCCGCGGCCCAGCTTTGAATCTTCTCCTTGCGTAGCGAGCACCACGCACCCAGCCAGAGATAGAACACAAAGGCGAAGAGCGCTTCGGTGTGGCGGCTCGGCAGCCAGCGGGTGTAGACATTGACTCCGTAGAAGAGGTTGATGGCGAGCAGCACCGCTCCCAGCCGCAGGTCATTGAGCCAACGGCGCAGCATGACGATGCAGGTGAGAGCCACCATGAAGTTCGGGATAAACCAGAGCGCCGTCTCCGTGAGGCAGCGGACGCCGGAGGCGTACACCGTCGAGAAAAGAACACGCGAGCTAAGGCCGGTTGCCGGGACGCCGCCGAGATCCCGGTGCGTGCTGTACAGAACATCGAGGCCAAACCAGACCAGCCAGGCCGGAATGAGGCGCTTGGCGCGGCGGCGCAGATAGCTGATCCGGTCCGAGGCCGGCAACCGGTCTCCGACCAGAAAGCCGGAAATCAGGAAGAATCCAATGGTGCCGAACTTGAACGGCGTCACCATAAGACTCATCTCAGCAGTGGAGACGGTCTCGTATTTCGTGAATTTGGCCGCGCAATGGAGAAAAACGATCGCCAGCATGCTCCAGAAGCGGACTGTATGGATAAAAAGATACTCGGGCCGCTTCTTTGCGACGACAGGTTGCGATGCGGGCGAACCCGTACTAACCCAGGGGATTTGGTAGGCCTTTAACGTCGATGCCATTCAGCGGAACCCGTTGATCGCAACAGCGCACACGAAGTGCGGTAGAGCGCCGACGAGGAGCTCGGCGCGTTGAGGTAATAGTGGTAACAGTTGTATCGGCAGCGTACCAGTATGCACGAGCCCACCCTGATGTTGGGCTGTGGATTAGCGTGTACGAAAGCCGGTCAGTTGCGAAACTTGTTCATATAAACCGTGACACGAAAGGACAAAGTTTCAAAAGGTACCAAGGTACACACCCAGGTTCGTCCTTTCGTGTGGCGCGCATACACAGGCCGGTGTGTTCCAAACTGAAAGCAATGGCTCGCAAGAAACTACGCGTTGGTGTTCTGTTTGGTGGCCGCAGCGGTGAGCACGATGTCTCATTGCGCTCGGCGCGCTCCATCCTCAAAGCAATGGACCGAAAGATGTACGACGTGGTGGAGCTTGGCATCACCAGACAAGGCCGCTGGCTGACCGGCAGCGCCGCCGAACACTTGCTCGCGAGCGGAGAGCAGGCCCGTGGGGAGGCCGACAGAGATGCAGGCATCACGCTGGCCGCGGCGGCGGCTGAGCCCGGAGCGCGCACCGGCCTGGACATCGTCTTCCCCGTGCTGCACGGAACTTTTGGTGAAGACGGCACGATCCAGGGCCTGCTCGAGCTGGCGGATGTCGCGTACGTCGGCTCGGGTGTGCTGGGCTCGTCTGCCGGCATGGATAAGGACGCGATGAAGCGGCTGTTTATGGCCGCTGGTCTGCCGATCACGCCGCACGTGACCATCCTGCGCAGCGAATGGCGCGCCGACGCGAAGCGCGCGACCAGGGCAATCGAGAAGGCGCTGACCTATCCGTTGTTCGTGAAGCCGGCGAACCTCGGCAGCTCCGTCGGGATCAGCAAGGTGCACGGCCGCGCCGAGCTTGGTCCCGCGATGGACCTGGCCGCAGGCTTCGACCGCAAGATCGTCGTCGAGCAGGGTGTCGGCGGCCCGGGAGTGAAGCCGCGCGAGCTCGAGGTCGCGGTGCTGGGCAACGATGCGCCGGAGGCCAGCGTCGTGGGCGAGATCGTTCCGGCGAAGGAATTCTACGACTACGAAGCCAAGTACGAGCTCTCCGGTCCCGACGAGAGCGTGAGCATCATCCCTGCGAAGTTGACCAAGGCTGAAGAGAAGAAGATCCGTGCGATGGCGATCGAGGCCTTCCGGGCCTGCGACTGCGCCGGTCTGGCGCGAGTCGACTTCCTCATGGCCCCTGGCGCGAAAGGCAAGCCCTCGGAGATTGTGCTGAACGAGATCAACACCATGCCGGGCTTCACCTCGATCAGCATGTACCCGAAGTTGTGGGCGGCGAGCGGGCTGGCCTATCCAAAGCTCATCGACCGCCTGATCCAGCTCGGCATGGAGCGCCACCGCGAAAAACTCGAGACGCAGTTCAGCCGCTGAGGATTCAGTCAGCCAGTCAGCCAGTCAGGAGCGAGTACGAAAACTGACTTGCTGACTCGCTGACCTGCTGACTCGCTTACCATAGAGTCAATGAGCACCACCGCAGCACAGAACCTTACGCTCGCCGACATCAAGGCGGCCCGCGAGCGCCTCAACGGAGCGATCTACTGCACGCCTTGCGCGCGGTCGGAGATGCTTTCGCGCCAGACCGGCCAGAGCATTTTCCTCAAGCTCGAAAACCTGCAGATGACCGGCAGCTTCAAGGAGCGCGGCGCATTAAGCAAAATTGCCACCCTGACGCCCGAGGAGGCGCAGCGCGGCGTGATCGCTGCCAGCGCGGGCAATCACGCGCAGGGCGTCGCGCATCATGCGACCCAGCGCGGCATCCGCTCCGTCATTGTCATGCCGCTCGCGACCCCACTCGTAAAGGTGCAGGCGACGCGCAACTTCGGCGCCGAGGTCGTGCTGCACGGCGCCAACTACGACGAGGCCTGCGAAGAGGCCACCCGCCGCTGCCAGGCCGAAGGCATGACCTTCATCCACCCCTTCGACGATCCGCTGGTCATGGCTGGCCAGGGCACTATCGGGCTTGAATTGCTGGAGCAGGTGGAGAATCTCGAGGCTGTTGTTGTGCCGATCGGCGGCGGCGGTCTGATCGGCGGTATCGCCTGCGCGGTGAAAGAGTTGAAGCCCGATGTTCGCGTCATCGGCGTGCAGACTTCGCGGCTGCCTTCGATGAAGGAAGCCCTGCGCGCGCACCACCCCGTTACGCTCGAGCCCGCAACCACCATCGCCGACGGCATCGCCGTGCGCCGCGCCGGCGAAATCACCTTTCCCGTCGTCGAGCGCTACGTCGACGACATCGTCACCGTCAACGAGGACGAAATCGCGTCGGCAATTCTGACCTTGCTCGAGCGCGAGAAGACGCTCGCCGAAGGCGCAGGCGCCGCGGGGCTTGCCGCAGTCCTGCAGAAGCGGACCTCGCTCCCAGCGTTCACGCGTACCGCAGTCATCGTCGGCGGCGGCAACATCGACGTCACGCTGCTCAGCCGCATCATCGAGCGCGGCCTGGTGCAGGACGGCCGCCTCATTCGTCTGCGCATCCATCTGCTCGACCGTCCCGGCGCGCTCGCCGACCTCACGCAGATCATCGCTCAGCACCGCGCCAACATCGTCGACACGCTGCACAACCGCGCCTACTACGGCGTGAATCTGGGCGACACCGTCATCGACATCACAATGGAGACGCGCGGGCGCGAGCAGGTCGAAGAGCTCGTTGCAGCCCTGAGCGCAGCCGGCTACAAGCACAGCCGCGTGCTGTAAAAAACCTGCTGTAGTCCTTAGCGCTTCTTCGCGTCGCCCGGGAGCGTCAGCGCGATCCGCTGATGGTCGCGCATCACATCCACGGCGACCGGCTTGCCCTTCGCTGCGTGAAGATGTTTCGTCCAGTCGGACGCCGTGCGCATCGGCTCGCCATCCGCCCGCACAATCACATCACCCGCGTGCAGCCCGCCAACCGCCGCGGCGCTGCCGTCCTCGACCGATTGGACCAGCAGGCCCTTTCCATCAGGCACGCCGAAATAGCTGGCGAGCTGCGGCTGCATGGCGTCGACAACAAGCCCGTCGGACGAGCCATGCACCATCTTGTCGATAAAGCCCTGTGTGTGCGGCACAGGCGCAGCAGCAGGTGCGGGCACGGCGCCGGCCGTGTAAGGCCCGGAGAACTCCTCACCAACCATCCCCTGTGGCTGAGGCCCAGGCTGGTTCAGCCGCTCCCAGGCCTTCCGCTCCACCATTTCGCGGTTCGCCAGCATGGTCCGGATCGTGATGGGATTGCCGTTGCGAAAGACCGACAGCTTCACCTCGACACCCGCGCCTGTCTCGCGGATCATCCGGCGCAGCGCCTCGCCGCTGGCGACAATGTGTCCATTGATCCCGGTAATCAGGTCATGCGGCTGCAGCCCGGCCGAGGCCGCGGGCCCGTCATGGTCCACCAGCAGCACCTCCACCCCGCGGTTGTCGCGCAGATGCAGCGCCGCTGCCTGGTCGCTGGTCAGATCGTGAAATTCGATTCCGAGATAGCCGGGAGGCCGCTGCGTGACCGTCGTGCGGCCCCCAGTCCGGCCTCCAGTCCGGCCGCCAGTCGCTGCGCGCGCCATGGGCGCCGCCAGCATAGCGAGCATCAGGACAGAAGCCCCGGCAAGGCGCACGGGTATTCCATTCCAGAGCCGTCTCCGCCGGACAATGGCTGCATGCTGCATCGGTTACACCTTACTCGATATCAGCCGAGCCCTGAAGGACCTGGTAGGATGCGTTCCTCACTGCCGCGTTTGAATCCTGCGTGGAGACCGAGCGGAGCACACGACGGACCGTCGAGTCTGCCTGCACCGGTTCCAGCATCGAGATCGCCGCGCTGCGAACATCCGAGCTCTGATCTCTCATCAGCGTGTCGAGCACCGCATCGCGCACGGTATCATCCTGGGCCACGTACGGCTGCAAACCCTGGAGCGCCTTCAAACGAACCTGCGCGTTCTTGTCATAACGCAGGCTGGCGAGCAGCGTGCCACGCACACTGTCAGGACCATTCGCGTCATTGCTGCATCCGGAAGCTTCGAGGCACTGGTTCACCAGAAGCGAAACGGCATCCTTGTGAACATCCGGATTCGCGGCCAGCTTCGTGCCCAGCATCAGAAGCTGACGGATCTGCGGATCGTCCAGCGATCCCTGGACCGTCTCGGGAACCAGGCGGTTGTACTTCACCGTCACAATCTTGGGATCGGGAGTCTGCACGATTCCCGCCACATTCGCAATTGGACCCTGCGTGGTGTTGGATGTAGCCACACGCGCCGGAAGCTGCGGTGCATGCGCGGCCTGGTAGCGCGCGATGGCTGTGCCGCCCAGGAAGCCAATGCCGACCAGCAGCACCGTCAGCGCGGGCGCGCCCTGCACATATCCAAACCAGCGAAACGCATTGGCGAAGAACCGCTGCGCCATGGACCGCGGAGGCATCGCATCCAGAGCCTCATCCAGACGCATACGCGACGCCGCCAGCAGGTTCGGTGAGGGTTCAATCACCGGGTCGAGCGCCAGCTCCTCGCGAAGTGCGAGCATCGCATTCCACTCGCGCCGGCACTCTTCGCAATCCTCGAGATGGTCCTCGAGTGGATGCTGCAGCTCATCCGGCAGCTCGCCATAATGCGCGAGAACTATGTTTTGTTGTGCACTGTCACAGTTCATGATGCGTACCCCAGCCAGCCTCTCCAACGCCCTTCATTAGTGCCCCGCAGCGGATCTCTTTACCATCCACGCCCGCCAGCGGTGTAGCCCGTACTTCTTTGCTGCTCTTCTTCCCTTAGCTATCGCACATCGGCGAGCCTGGCCCGCAGCTTGCGTGTTGCCCGGAAGAGTGTGTTCTTGGCCGTCTCTTCGGTCGTGGAGAGCATCTCTCCGATCGTCCGCAGCTTCAGCCCCTGGTAATGCTTCAGTTCGAACACGGTGCGCTCGCGCGGCGTTAACGAATCCAACGCACTCTTAATCGCGATGTTCATATTCTTTCTTTCGAGCTCACGCGCCGGATTGGCCGTCGCGCGCTCGTCCTGGACATTCGCCATCAGGTCCATCTCCTCGCCCGCTGCATCCATCACGGTCGAGGGATCCTCTTTGCGGCTCTTGCGGCGGCGAAGCTGGTCCAGGCACAGATTCGTCACAATCCGGTAGAGCCAGGTGTAGAACGAGCACTCGAAGCGAAAGTTCGACAGATGCCGATACGCCTTGATGAAGGCATCCTGGTGCACGTCCTGGGCGTCCTGCTCGTTGCCCAGCATGTGCAGCGCCAGCCGCAGAACGCTGCGGTCATAACGCCGAACCAGCGCATCGAAGGCCGAGCGGTCCCCCTTCTGGGCCGCGCGGATCAGTTCATCATCTTCCGCGCGCTGCTGCTGCCGGGCTTCCATCTGCTCCGCTGTCAGCCTGGCGCGGGTGCTTGATTGGGCGGCAACGTTCGACGACATACTTGCCGCTGATTCTACGCCGTTCCCACTCTCCCTCAGCCCAAGGCCTAAGGAAGTGGCACCCCGGCGGCGTTCGCCGCCAAGGACGATCACATCACTAATGCTCATTCTCAGTCTGACTCCGGAGTCAGGTTCCTACTACATCTCGGTAGACGTCGCGCACGGGACAAAGGTGAGCGATAGAAAATAAACGGAAATAGTTTTCCCGAGCCGGATGAGAGCTTTGCCACGTATCGTTTGCGTTACCTCCGGACGATGAAAGAGCGAGGACGAAGCCGCCAATCTGACGCCTTTGTCATGGCACCGACGTCGCATACGCCTTAACATCGTTCTTGCGCGTCCTATGTATCAAAATTCGTGAGGACAGCGAGGCTGATGTCTAACCCGTTTGACAACAAATTGAACCGCCGCCAATTCCTACGCCAGACTTTCGCCTTCTCGGCCCTGGCGGCAGCCTCTCCACGCCTCGCTTTTGCGGCCCAGGCGGTCATTGGGCCCACCACGATTCCGCAGCCCGATCCCAACGGCCAGCACATGTTTATGGTCGGCGACTGGGGCACCGACAAGTACCTGGACCAGCAGACGGCAACGGCTCTGGCCATGAAGCAGTGGGTCGATCAGCGGCACATCCACCCCGGCGCGCTCTTCATGCTGGGCGACAACTGGTACGGCGACATGGGAGTCGGCTACATCTCGTCGCGCTGGCAGAGCCAGTTTGAACAGATGTACCCCACCTCTCACTTCCCCGGGCCGGCCTACGTTGTGCTCGGCAATCATGACTACGAGCGCAAGGTCTCAAGCAAGGTCGACCTGCAGCTCGGCTACGCCGCTCACGCTAAGGGCACTCGGTGGACGCTGCCCTCGCGCTGGTACACCTTCAAGTACCCCGAGAAAGACCCGGTCGTAACCTTTATCTGCCTCGACACCAACCTCCCGGGCCAGAAGCACGGTGCCGAGATGTTCGAGCCGTGGAGTTTTGACATGAGCAAGGAGGACCGCGACACCCAGGATGCATGGTTCCGGCAGGAGCTCGCCAAGCCCCGCACGACACCGTTTGTCGCCTGCGTCGCGCATCACCCGCTCTACACCAACGGCATCCACAAGGACCAGAAGATCCTGATCCACGACTGGGACGCGCTCCTCCGCCAGTACAAGGTCGACTTCTGGATCAGCGGCCACGATCACGACCTCCAGCACCTGGAGTTCGACGGCCACCCGACCAGCTTCGTCATCTCCGGCGGCGGCGGAGCCGAGCTGGTCGACTGGACCACCCCGCCCGCGAGACGTGGCCCCTTCGGCGGCAAGAGCATAGGCTTCAGCGATATGGAGTTCGCCAAGGACGGCATCATCTTCCGCCACGTGAACGCCCAGGGCCAGATCCTCCACTCCTTCCGCAAAACCCCGGACGGGAAGGTACAGATCTTCCCGGTCTGACCCCCTGTGCACTTTTCACCACACCCATGTTGCCGTTTGGACACAAGTCCAAGCCTAAAGTCTCTGTCTTGAAGAGTTTGCGCAATTTCAGGGGGGAGGGGGTCTACTCACCCCACAAAGCCTCCACGGGCGCTGGCGATACACTTGGGCGATGCCTTCGCTGTTCCCCGAGCCCTCCCAACCGCGCACTCCTCCAACCCGCCCGAACCCCCAGGCCTGGCTGATCGCGCACTGCGACGGCGGCGCCCGCGGAAACCCAGGCCCGGCCGGCTATGGCGCGGTTATTCAGACGGAAACAGGAGAAAAGCTGGCCGAGCTCAGCGAGTTTCTGGGCATCCGGACGAACAATTACGCCGAATACTCCGGTCTGCTGGGCGTGCTGGGCTGGGCGCTAGAGCACGGCCATCGCCGCGTCCGCGTGGTCTCCGATTCGGAGCTGATGGTCAAGCAGATCCAGGGGCGCTACAAGGTGAACTCGCCCGACCTGAAGCCGCTCTGGACTGAGGCCCACAGCCGCATCGCGCAGCTTGACGAGTTCCAGATCACCCATGCGCTGCGCCACAAGAACAAGGACGCCGACCGGCTGGCCAACGCGGCCATGGACCGCGGAACGGGCAAAGGAACTGCGGAAAAAGGAGCTCCGGAGCCGAAGCGCGAGGTGCGCGCGACTCCGTATCCGAAAGACCCGGCCTCCGCACCGCCGATGCTCCGCGGCTTCACGCGCGGCGGGGTGGTGCACCTGCTGGGCGGCGCGAAACTGCCCGACGGCGTCTTCGTCAAGATCGTTCCGGAGTAACCAGCCATCTCACTGTTTACGTCTTAGTCTGGGGTGTAATTGCATCCAACCCGCTTAGGATGAGGTATATGCGTCGTTTGAAGTTCCAGGGTCTTTTTTGGGCAGTTGTGTGTGCCCTCCTTTGCTTCTCTTCTCACAGCATTTGGGCCAGTCAGCAGAGGGGCTCCGACCCCGCCGCCGTCGAGCAGGTTCGCCAGGCCGTGATCGCTGAATTGGAAGCGAACCGGACCGATAAGAGTGTCTGGACCTATCGCGAGAGCGACTTCATGCCCGACAAGAAGGGCGTGTACACGACCATCGAAACGCCGCAAGGCACGTTGCGCCGGCTGATCGAACTGAACGGTCGCCCGCTCAGCCCGCAGGCGGCCGGGATTGAAATGCACCGGATCGACAATTACATTCATGATTCGGCGGCCCAGGCCAGGGCCCGCCGAAACGCCGCGCACGATGACGCCCAGGCCGAAGAGCTGCTGAAGATGTTGCCGGAAGCTTTCCTGTGGACGAAGGCCAGCGAGAATGGCGACTCCGACACGCTGAACTTTCGACCGAACCCTGGCTTCGACCCCCCAGACATGCAGTCGCGGGTGATGGGCATTATGGAGGGTCAGATGGTTATCTCCAAGGAGGGGCACCGCATCGTCACGCTGAGAGGGAAACTCAGCGATGATGTCCGGATCGGCTGGGGCATTCTCGGCAAGCTCGATCGCGGCGGGACGTTCGACGTCGAGCGCAGGATGGTCGGCGAGCACCACTGGCAGATTACCGAGACGCACGTTCACATTGGCGGTCATGCGCTCTTCTTTCACAACATAGGACAGCAGGAAGACGACGTGAAGACGGAGTGGAAGCCCTCCACCGCGCAGACCCTGGAGCAGGCCGCGCAACAGCTGGCGAACGGCCAGTAATCGAACGGGGCGTTGCCGTACGGTGCGGAAAATCCAAGTGGTTGCATCAGCTTTTCGCATCCCCAGCGGATGGGAGAGACTCTAATACTGAAGTGAACGAGCTTCCCCTCAGCTCCCGCCTGTGCCGGGTCCGCAGTGTTGTCGTGACGCTGCCTTTCGCGATGCTTCTCAGCGTCGCGCCCGCGCTTGCGCAGAACGACACGGGATCCGGAAAGAAAAAGAACGAGAATCTTCCATCGGCGCCAAGCGCCCTTCTGCTTTCGCAGCAGGATGAGGCACTGGGCAAGCCGGCGGGTTCCGGCTTCACCTTCAAGGCGCCGAGCACGACGCCCGGGCCGGACGGCATTCGCATCGAGCAGCCCACGGATACGCCGCTGGCTCTGTCACTCGACGACGCAATCTCATTGGGGCTCGAGCGCAACCTGCGGCTGGTCTACGACCGGGCAAAGCAGAAGACGGTGCATGGCGAGCAGCTTGGCGTCATCAACGCGCTGCTGCCTTCGCTGCGCGCGACTGCCTCGACCGGGACGGACGAGATAAACCTCGCCGCCCTGGGGTTCAAGCCGCAGTCCATTGCCGGATTGCTTTCGCAGCTTGGAATGAGTGCAACGAGTTTTCCGACCGTCCTGAAGGTCAATGTCACGCAGGCGCAGCTCAGCGCAAGCCAGGAGCTCTTCAATCTGCCGGATTATGAGCTCTACAGGGGCGCGCAACGCGAGGTAGAGGTTGTCGATCTCGACGTGCTCACCAGCCGCGGCGATTTGATCCTGACGGTCGGTTCGGCTTATCTGCAGGTGCTCGCGGACCAGACGAACCTGGCCAACGCGCAGGCGCAGGAGCAGGCGGCTAAAACACTGTTCGACCAGGCGAGTCAGCGCCGCCAGGCCGGCGTGGGTACCAGCCTCGATCAGCTTCGCGCGCAGGTGGAGTACCAGCAGCGGCAGCAGGCCGCGATTGCAACCGACAACCAGCTCGCAAAGGACATCATTCAACTCAATCGCATCATGGGTCTGCCGGCCGGACAGAAGCTTGAGCTGACCGATACGGCTCCGTTCGCGGAGTTCAATGACATGGATCTCGATCGCGCGAAAGAGACAGCCTACCGGCATCGCAAGGATCTGCTTAGCCTGCAGGCGCAGATCCTGGTGGCCGACCGCGAGATTCGCGCTGTGCGCTACCAGCGGCTGCCGACAGTCGCCTTCAATGGGTTCTACGGTGTGCTCGGCGAGACGACGGGGCTTTATCACGGCGTCTTCACCGCCGAGGGCAGCCTGAAGTTTCCAATCTTCCGCGAAGCCGAGCAGCGCGGACAGGAAGACCAGGTGAGCGCGCAGCTTACGGCGCTACACCAGCGCGTGAGCGATCTGCGCGAGACGATCGACGCGCAGATCCGAGCGTCGATGCTGGATGTCCAAGCGGCGGACGAGCTGGTGAAGGTGGCGCAGAGCAACGTACAGCTTGCCCAACAGGAGCTCTCTGACGAGCGTGAGCGCTTCTCCGCCGGGGTCGAAGACAACCTGGCCGTGGTGGATGCGGTGGCATCTCTTACGTCAGCACAGGCCCAGTTGACCCAGGCGCTGTATCAGTACAACGTGGCCAAACTGAACCTGGCGCGTAATACCGGCGTCGTCGAGACGCGGTACCGCACGTACTTGGGTAAGTAGCCATTGCATGGAGCAGACGCCTTCGGCTCGCTCACGATAAGGATGACGTCGCGTCCGGTTAGCTCATCGCCTTCTGAGCCTCGCCCACGATGCCATGATGCAGCTTCACAAGCGCCAGAACCGCGAGTGTGATCGCGGACGCTGACTCCAGCAGCGCCGCCGGTAGATCCCGGCGGAAGATACGCGCTACGGTCATGCGCACGAAGAAGCCGCCCCAGGTTCCGATGATCGCTCCAACACCGCCGAAGATAATGCCACCGGCGACGGGCTCGTCGATCGCGACCGCCGCCATCGCACCTACGAGCGACCCGACGATGACTCGGGCCAGCGCGGGACCGAGCGTGGTCCGCCGCGGTGTCTGAGGAAGCGTGTCGACCCCGTACTCGCCGAGTGCACAGACTGTAAAGATGAGCGCGACGATGAGATGTGCAATCCAGGTCGCCCAGCCGTGCTCCGGCACGAGCGCCAGCCATGCGGCCCAGGAAAGCGCGGCGATCGCCGTCATGCAGCGCATGCCGGTGACCACACCGAGCAACAGAACCATATCCATGGACCCACCCCTCCGCAGCGATAAGTGCACTGGGATCCAGCCGCAGCGATACTACATTACCTGCTGCGCAGCCGAGTTAGTTGCTGCGTAACCAGCCGTAGAGGGGAAACTGCTCTGCCAACTCGGCAACACGGCCGCGAATGGCTCGCAGGCGCGCCTCATCGGTGCGGTGGTCCAGCGCTTCGGCGATCCAGCCAGCGATCGTGCGCATCTCCGCCTCTTTCATGCCACGCGTGGTGAGCGCAGGGGATCCGATGCGGATGCCGCTGGGCTTCAGCGGAGGATTGGTGTCATAGGGAATCGCGTTCTTGTTCACGGTAATGCCGGCGACGCCCAGCGCAGCCTCGGCTTCAGAGCCCAGCATTCCGCGGCCGAAGACGTCGATGAGGACAAGGTGCGTGTCAGTTCCGCCGGAGATGACGCGATAGCCGGCAGCCTGCATGGCTTCGGCGAGCGCCCTGGCGTTTGCGACAACCTGCGCGGCATACGTCTTGAACTCCGGCTGCAACGCCTCGCCAAAGGCAACGGCCTTGGCCGCGACGACGTGCACCAGCGGACCTCCCTGTTGCCCGGGGAATACGCTGCGGTCGATGCCTGCGGCGAACTCCTGCTGGCACAGGATGAGCCCGGCGCGCGGGCCGCGCAGTGTCTTGTGCGTCGTCGAGGTCACGACATGCGCATGCGGCACAGGCGACGGATGCACACCGCCGGCGACCAAACCGGCGAAATGCGCCATGTCGATCACCAGCTTCGCTTCAACCTTGTCCGCGATCTGGCGCATGCGTGCGAAATCAAACTGCCGCGGATACGCGGATCCGCCGCCGATGATGACCTTCGGCTTCTCAGCCACGGCCTGCTCTTCGAGGTGATCGTAATCGACCGTCTCTGTGTCCTTGCGCACCTGATAGCCGACCACGCGATAGAGCTTGCCGGAGAAGTTCAGGCGATGTCCGTGCGTGAGGTGTCCGCCATGCGCGAGATCCAGCCCAAGAATCGTGTCGCCGGGCTCGAGCAGCGTCATGTAGGCGGCGGCATTCGCCTGCGAGCCGGAGTGCGGCTGCACGTTGGCATGCTCGGCGCCGAAGATCTTTTTCGCGCGGTCGCGCGCGCGGTTTTCTACCGCGTCGGCAAACTCGCATCCGCCGTAATATCGCTTGCCCGGGTAGCCCTCCGCATACTTGTTGGTGAAGACCGAACCTGCGGCTTCGAGCACCGCGCGCGAGACGAAGTTCTCGCTGGCGATCATCTCGAGGCCTTCGTGCTGGCGAACAACTTCGTTGCGGATCTGGGCCGCAATTTCAGGATCGGCCACGGCAAGTGGAGCAGACAAATTAATCGGCATATCTATGTGAAATTGTACGACGCTGAACGACAGGCCCTTCCCCAAACGTTGCACCGCGCCTCCCACTCACGACAGTCGACAGGCGGCTTGGGTGGGATAGCTGCTTTCGTACTCCGGATGCATTCTTCCTTTGGAACCGCAACTGGTTCTGAAATCACTTCGGGCCTGCGTGCCACTGTCGTCTTGTCTTTGGCAGACGGCATGCCTCCTTTAAGCGCTTCAGCAACCGCTGCAGGACCTACCCCACGGGAGGTCCAGGCCGATGCAAGTCGGGCCGTACTGACTGGCAGATGCTTCTCCTCCAGGGAACTTCTGCCAGTCTTAACCGCAGAGCAAGAAAGGCAGTGTCGTGGCAGCCCGCACAATACCCTTCCCCACACCACCTGGGAATGCTGCCACGCGAGTAACAAAGTCCCCTCCTCCTCTACCTCCAACCAGCGCCGCGAAGTTGCTATCAGCTCCGCGGCGCTATCGCGGCCTTCACCTGGTGACGCATGATCCCCTGCTCAAGATGTCAATGGAACTGAACCGGCTTGCGCAGACTCATGCGATCGTTGCGCAGGTAGAGCGCGAGATTGCAGAGCGTGCAATGCGCGACCGCAGTCGCACTGACCTTGTGCTTCTCGAGCCTGTGAAGAAGTCCGGAACCTCCGCGAGCGGACGCGCGGCTCACCGCATCGTGATGTCGTTATTTCCCGCCGGCCTATAAGCCCCGTAGAAATTTAGCTGCGCCGCTGGCGCATTGGCCGCTGTGACGCCATCCTGCGGAAAGCACTCCATATAAAGCTGCCGAGATACCATCCGTCGAGATACTTGTACGGCGCTTCCCCGGTCGTGTAGTGGCCGCACGGCAGCACCTTGGACACATACGGAATCCCGTACTCGTCGAAGCTCTTCAGCACATCCAGCGAGAACTCGCGCAGGAAGGTCAGGTCGTACGTGGCGTGCACGATCAGCGTCTGCCGCTCGGCGCTGCGTGAATACTCCTTCATGAAGCTCATGGGACTGATGCCGGCAAAGATCGCGCGCACGTCGTCGCGGGTGAGGCCGGCATGTTCGAGCGAAGCGTGCACGTGCCGCGTGCTCTGGCCGGTCCACACAACATCCCCGAACCACGTGGATGCGTGGTTGAACGCGCAGACTTCAATGCGGGGATCCATCGCTGCGGCAAGAAACGCATAGCAGCTTCCGAGGCTTGTGCCGAGCACGCCGAACTGCTCGTAGCCCTGCTGCTCCAGCCAGTCGATGGCGCTGCGCACGTCGACCACAGCCTGACGCGCAGCGGCAATGGTGCGGCCAATGTTTGAGCTGACTGCATAGTCCGCGCGCTCCAGCTCTGCCGGGCGACGAATATCGTGATAGGGCTTGGAGAGCCGCAGACAGGCAATGCCCCAGCGATTGAACATCTCGCACAGCACGTTGTGCGAGAACGCATCGGCGTTCCACTGCGGCATCAAAATCATCGCCTGACGCCGGCGCCGACCGGTGCGCCGATCGACGAAGCCCACGCCCGGCCTGGCGGGGTACCAGCGCGCGTTGGCGAAGTCGTTCTCAGCAACGCCGGTTTTCACCGCAGACGTCCAGCGCAGGAACGGCTCGCGCCGCAGTTCGCCGGCCTCAGCGCGGCGGCGCCATTCGCGCTCCTGCTCAAGCGTCTCCGGACGTGCGTTGGTCGGATGCAGCTCAGGAAAGCGCTGCTCGATCTGGAAGTCGGTCGGCGTCTTATAGGCGAAGAAGCTCTCCGGGTCAGCGAGGATGCGCTGATTCAACAACTTCATCGCTTCGAGCGGCGACCACTCCAGCCGTGCCACCTCGCGCGCGGCCTGCAGGCCGCCGCAGTCAGAGAGGTGCCGGAAACCCCATTCGAGAGGCCGCTCGACGCGGTTCTCGTCGCGGGTCGTTAGCGCGGTCTCCCACGCGAACATCCAACTCTCATAGAGCCCAGCAATCATTCTCTCTAGTCTATCTCCGCAAGACTCCGCGAACCTCTGAATGGGATGCGACTAATCGACGAGCCGACGCTTCGCGCGAATGCCGCACAGGATTTCGTAGGAGATCGTGCCACACCAGCGTGCATGATCTTGCGCATTCACGCCTTCGCCGAGCAGCAGAACCTCTGTGCCATCGGTTGCTTCGGCGATCTCACTGACATCGACCACCGTGAGATTCATCGACACACGGCCGATAACAGGAGCTCGCTGTCCCGCAATCCTCACCCAGCCGTTGCCAATGCCGCTCGATGCTTCCCTGCGGAAGCCATCCGCGTAGCCTACGGGAAGAAGCGCAAGCCGCATCGGCCGCTCGGCGATGAAGGTCGCACCGTAGCCGACGGTCTGGCCCGCGGCAATGTGGCGCGTCGCGAGGATGCGCGTCTTCCATGTGAGTACAGGTTGAAGCTGCCGGCAAAGATCTCCGGTCCTGACTGCAGGGCGGAGCAGGCCGCCATTCTCATTTTCGAGTTCAAGGCAATAACCGTAGAGCGCGAGACCCGGCCGCACAAGAACTCCGGCGCGCATCGCCGCACCGATGTGATGCACCCATTCGGTGGTCGAACCTTCGTCCAGTGCAGAGCTGTTGGCGAGGTGAATCCACTCGGGCAGAAGAATCTCGCCGTCCTCCGTCTTCAGCAGATCGAACGCACGCTGAAGGCGTTCAAGTTGCGCTGCCGTTTCGTGCCCGTCGCGCACTTCCGACGAGCTGAGGTGGCTGAAGACGCCTTCCATCCGCAACCATTTGGAGCGGTGCAGAGCATCGACCACGCTCTCCAGCTCGGCTCCCGGCGCGGCGCCCTGGCGAGCCATCCCGCTGTCGATCTCCAGGTGCACGGCCACGCGTCTTCCGGCGCGCTCGGCCGCAACCTCCAACGCCTGCACGTGCGCCGGCGTCCACACCACAGGAGTCAGCCGCTTGTCGACGATGCAGTCAGCGTCGCCTGGCTCAACCGGGGCCCCCGGCGAACGTTCTCGGTTCGCTGGGGTGGAAATGCCGCACATCACCAGAATGTGCGCGTCGCGCCTGCCGAGCACACGCCGAATGCACGCACCCTCGTCAGCGTCGGCGACGCCGAGCCACGTGACGCCGGCATCGACGAGCACCGGAGCAATGAGCTCAGCGCCGTGGCCGTAGGCGTCCGCCTTGATCACCGCGAGCACATTCGCGCCTTCACCCGCAGCCGCACGGATGGCGGACAGGTTGCTCCGCAGCCGCGACTCTGATATTTCAATCCAGCTCTTCACTGAAGACGATTGGCTCCTCGCCCATTATGCCGTCCAGAGACACGAAAGCCCGCGCTCATCGCACGGGCCTGGTGAGTGCAGCGGAAAAGCTTTACGCGAGGCGCCGGCGCCGACCGCGATGCCGCCGGACCGCTGAAGTGCCGCCGAAGCTCCACTCGCGAACCGGACCGACGTCAACATGAACGAACTGGCTGACAGGATAGTAGCCGACTCCGCCCGCGTGAAGGCTGAGCGCCGCGTGATCCAGCGTGCGGGTATTCACGCCTGGAATCCGGATGTCGATGGCCTTCGCGAGCATGTGCTGCGAGTGCTCGGCAACGCCGGTCTCCGCAGGAGTTTCCGTTCCGCCGCCGGTGCGCAGGAAGTTGTTCGACCAGGGCGTCCGGTAACCGCAAACGACATCGATCGTGGCGTTCGGCCGGTTCAGCCGGGTCAGCAGGTTGTGCAGGAGATCGAATTCCTTGGGATCGTAGCTGCTGACGTCCTGGGTGCGGTGGTCGCGGAGAAAGTGGTTGAGTTGTTCCAGTGCCGAGGGAATATAAGTATCCCCGATGCGGTAAACAACATCCAGGCTCTCGCCCGTGTGCAGGTGATAGAGCTTGAGCTCATATCGCTGCCCGGCGGTCGGGAGAACGGCTTGCGCGGCAGGCATTACACCTGGCGTGAGAAGAGGCGCTTCAGCGCGGGAACGCGGAGCGAACCCAATCAAGCCGATAAGAATGAATAAGATACCGAAGGTGCGCAGAACTCGGGGGGCCCGGTTAGGGGTCATGGAACAAAGCTCCAGTGAGAGTGACCTTAGGGAAGTGGAAGACACCAAATGCGATTTGCTGTTTTCCATTCGCCTACCTCCATTCTACCCAGAGAATCGCACAGGGTTGCGGCCGGGTCTGTAATGCTTTTGTCGCAGCGGTTGACCTCGACAGGTGCACGCGACGTGCCAAATCGGGGTAGGCTCAACCGGCTTCGGGCGGGCGCTTGTCGGGTTGCGATTCCGGGCCCCGGTCGGGCTGGGATTTATAGATCTCCTCGACGCGCTCGAGGGTGTCGATCTCCTCCACGGGCTTGTCGTCGCGAACACGAAGAATTCGTGGAAAGCGCAGCGCAAATCCGCTGGAGTGCCGGTCCGAGCGCATCACGTTGTTGAACGCAACCTCCAGCACGCGGATCGGCTCGACGGTTCGGAAGTAGCCAAGGTCCTCGACCGTGTGGGCCTTCAGCCAGTCGGTCAGCTCGGCGATCTCGGCATCCGTGACGCCGGAGTACGCCTTGCCCACATTCAGCAGCTCGCCCGGCTCTCCATTGGCTCCTCTCGGACCGCGGACCGCAAAGGTGTAGTCGCTCAGCAGGCCGGCACGGCGACCATGCCCATACTCCGCTCCCGTGATCACTACATCCAGCGTCGCGAGTTCGCGCTTGAGTTTGAGCCACGCGAGTCCACGCCGACCGGGCAGATACGCCGAGCCTGCAGCCTTGATCATCACGCCTTCGTTCGCACGGGCGCGTGCATCGCGATATGCCCGGTCGATTGCATCGGCGCTTTCGACCATGCTCGCGGGCGATAGGCGTAGCCGCTCAATTTCAGCGGAGGGGGCAGAAGAGAAGAGTTGCCCCTGCGGCTCACCCTCAAGCGGAGAGACCGCAACTTCGCCGAGGAGATTTACAGTTTGCTCGAGCTGAGCGCGTCGCTCACGCAACGGGCGCGGCAGCAACAGCTCGCCGTTGGCGTAGAGGAGATCAAAGGCCATGAAGATGACGGGAATGGCGCGCCGCATCGCATCATCGACACGTTTTCGGCCGATGCGCTGACCGAGCACCGAGAAGGGAAGCGCACGCTCGGCCTCGACGTCCCACCCCAGAATCTCACCGTCCATAATCAAACCGCTGCCGCCAATCAACCCGCCGGCTGAATCGACCTTCGCCAGCGCCTCGTGGAGCTCCGGAAAGCTTTCGGTGATGTCTTCGCGATTGCGCGAGTAGATCGCCACACGGCCGGGCTGGTCGGGATCGCCGCAATGCACCTGCGCCCGGATGCCGTCGTACTTGTCCTCAATGAGCGCATGAATCGCCGTGTCCTGCGGAGACTTTGCGCTGTCCGCCGCTTCGGCCTCGACATCCTCCGCAAGTCCCTCTTCGGCGGATGCCTCCGCAACGATTGCCGAGGGCTCCGGAATAATTTCAGTGGCCGACTTCTTGCCTCTTCGCTTTTTCGGCGTGGCTTCCAGCTTCTTCTCCGGCTTCGCGGTGAAGCGCTCAACCGCCTCCTCGGGAGTCTCGACGGGCGAAGCGAGCATGAAGCCGAGCGGATGAAAGAGCCGCATGCGCGCTTCCGCGAGCGTTCCCGCAAAGGCCCGCTCGACCGCGCGGCTCAGGTCCGCTTCAAGCATCACCGCATGGCGCACCGCCGCGACCTCTGCGCTGTTTCCGGAGAGACTGGCAGCCTCGGCGATCGCCTCCTCGACAAGGCTCTGCTTCACGCCGATGCGCATGTCGCCGAGCATCAGCTTGAGCAGATACTTTGCTTCGAGTGGGCTCGCGCGCTTGAGCAGGCTCTCGACGGCGGCAGACCGAACCGCGGTCGTGCGGGCGCGCGCCATGGTCTCGAACGCCTCCGCGACGTCAGCCAGCGCGAGCTCGCCCGGGAGATCTCTGATCTCTGTTCTGTGATCTGTGTCGGAGAGCAGATCGAACGCCGCGGCCCCCAAGTCTCCATGGCGGCGGTAGGCGAGATTCAGCGCGCTGTCGGTCGCTCCGGCAATCTCCTTCAATGCCCGCGAAAGAATTGCGCCCCCGGCGTTCAGCTTGCGCGGGTCGGCCTCGGCGAACGGCTGCCCGGCGAGATACAGGCAGAAGCGGCCGGCCTCGAATGCGCTCTCGTCAGCGGAGCGGCGCACTTCGGCAGCGATGGAGGCGCGCTTCTTCAGCTTGCTGGCCTCGCCGGCCAGGCTCTCGGCCAAGTCCGCCAGCCTTGCAAACCTCACGCTCACCTCCGACTGATTCGCCATAACTTACGGCCGCCAAACCACCGTTTTCAGCGTGGCGCTCTCCCATGTATGGTAGGGGTTCCTCGAAATTGAGTTCCGGTATCCATCGCGCGCGCCTCCGCCCGGCCATTTTCTGGGCCTGCATCGTCGCGCTTCTGCTCATTCGCGCAGGCGCCCTGGGGCAATCGTCCGAGCTGCGTGCGCCCGAGGCAGATGCTTCGGTCGCCGCCCTCCCTGAAGCGCCACGACCCACGCAGCGGCCGGCGCACCCGCCTGCTGAGAGCAGCCCGGCCCCGGCGATGGCCCGCATCAAGGGCGTCGTCTCAGACATCCAGGGCGGCCTCGTTCCCGGAGCCCACATCATCATCGCCTCCACTGCGCCCCCGACAACCCATGAAGCGACGGCCGACTCTGCCGGCTTCTTCAGCGTTGGCGGTCTCGTGCCCGGCACGTATTCGGTGACGATCAGCTCACCCGGCCTCAAGACGTACGTGGTCCACGATCTGCATCTTCGGCCCGGACAGATCTATTCGCTTCCCGAGATCTCTCTGCCCATCGCCCAAACCGAAGCTGATATCACCGTCACGCTCACGACCGAGGAGCTGGCTGAGACGGAGCTGCACAATGAGCTTCATCAGCGCGTGCTCGGCGTGTTGCCGAACTTCTACACCAGTTATCAGTGGGACGCGGCCCCGCTGACCGCGAAACAGAAGTTCAAACTGACGCTCCACGCGGCGAGCGATCCGGTCTTTCTTAGCACAACGGCGATCACGGCCGGCATCTCGCTGGCCCGCAACGATGAATCGGAATATGGCGGAGGCGAGGCCGGCTACTGGAGCCGCTACGGTGCGGCATACGGTGACGCCGTGATCGGCCGCTTTATGGGCAGTGTGGTCTTCTCGACCGTATTTCACCAGGACCCGCGCTACTTCGTGATGACGAACGGGAGCTGGCAGCGGCGGGCGTGGCACGCTGTTTCGTCTACCTTCATGCAGCGTGACGACAGAACCCGGCGCTTTGAGCCCGCGTATGCGCATCTGCTTGGCTCCGCAACAACAGGCCTGATTGCGAGCACCTATCACCCGGGTTCAAGCTCCGGAAAGATGGTGCTGGACGATACGATCCTGGACCTTGGGGATAAGGCGGCGAACAATCTAATCCGCGAATTCGTCCTGCGCCACCTGGCCAAGCACATCCCGAGTTACGCAAAAGGACGCCCGCCCGAGGACTAGCTATCGGCTACGGCTGTGAATCGGCGCGCTTCGCGGTACCATCTAAAGAGTGATGCTCCTACGCAGCGACAATCCGGCACCCCCTGCCGTGACCTCCCGCCACGACTTCCTCTAGCTGCGCCTAAGCCGCCTCCTGGCCCCTGCCCGGCCACCCCTAAAATCCGTTTTCTAATGTCTGTTCTCTGTTCTCTGACTATGTTCGACAAACTCGACCAAATTGAAGCACGTTACGAAGACCTCGGCCGCCAGCTCGGCGAGCCATCGCTGCTCGCCGACCAGAAGAAGTTCCAGACGATCGCCAAGCAGCACCGCGACCTGGAGCCGACCGTCGAAAAGTTCCGCGAGTATCGCAAGCTGCGCGACGCGATCGCCGAAGCGCGGGCCATGGCGGCTGACAGCGATCCTGACCTGCGCGCGATGGCCGAGGAAGAGCTAGCGGAGCTCGAGCCCAAACTCCCCGTCGTCGAAGAAGATCTGAAGGTGCTGCTGCTGCCCAAGGACCCGAACGACGACAAGAACATCATCATCGAGGTTCGCGCCGGTACCGGTGGAGACGAAGCCTCGCTCTTCGCGGCGGAGATATTCCGCATGTATCTGCGCTTCGCCGAGCAGCACAAGTGGCGCGTTGAGATCCTCTCCGAATCGCCCAGCGACGTAGGCGGCCTGAAAGACGTCACCGCGATCTTCGAAGGCGACAAGGTCTACTCGCAGATGAAGTACGAGTCCGGCGTGCACCGCGTGCAGCGTGTTCCCGCGACTGAGACGCAAGGCCGCGTGCACACCTCGGCGATCACCGTTGCCGTTCTGCCTGAGGCTGAAGAGGTCGACGTCAAGATCGAGCAGAAAGACATCCGCGTCGATACCTTCTGCAGCTCGGGACCAGGCGGACAGAGCGTTAACACAACTTACTCCGCCGTTCGCATCACACATCTGCCGACCAACACGGTCGTAAGCTGCCAGGATGAGAAGTCGCAGATCAAAAATCGCGAGAAGGCGATGCGTGTGCTGCGCTCACGACTCTATGAGGTCGAGATGGAGAAGCAGCACGCCGCGCAGGCGGCGCAGCGCAAATCCCAGGTCGGCAGCGGCGACCGCAGCGAGAAGATCCGCACCTACAACTTCCCGCAGAACCGCCTCACCGATCACCGCATCGGCCTCACAAATCACCAGCTCAACATGGTGATGGAAGGCATGTTGCAACCGACGGTCGACGCACTCATCGCGCACTACACTGCCGAAAGATTAAAAGCCGAAGCGACCGCGGCGTAATCCGCATGAGCAATCAAAAAGCCCAGCGCTCGCTGGGCTTTTCTCTTCGGACCAACTCTTACCTGTAGTATCCCGGCCCATACATGTGGCGAACAGCAACGTCATATCCGCGTCGGAAACCCATGCGATAGTCTTCGCGATCCGGCGGCGAGATGAAGTGCGGATTGCGGAACTCGTCGCGGTTCTCAACGTTCGGCGGCCGGTGATTCTTGAAGTCTCTCTTCGCGCCCTCGATGCCATCGTGAAAGCCTCGCTGCTGCGCGGCGCGAAACTCCGGCGGTGCCTGGTCCCATCCAGGTCCCTGCGCATATTGTTGCGGTGGCGGGCCATAGTACTGCGCAACCATCGCATTCCCACCCAAACCCATCATCAAAACAATCGCAGTTGCAGCCAGTGCTCGCGTCTTCATAGATCCTCCGCGCCGGGTTGTTTCCCGCGCACTGAGCTGAACCCACATCCTCCGCACAAGTTGCACGGGCGAATGACTTTCCGTCACGTACGTTGATGTTTTTGATCTCGCAATTCGCGACAACATCCGCAACTCCGCGGCCATCTAACTTCACGTGTGTGGCTAGTCTCTAGCCACGAGGAGAATGGATGAAAGGTATCGTTCGCTTAGTCACACCCGTAATATTCCTGGGCCTGGCAGGTGTCCCCATGGGGCGCACCGGGCAGGCACATGCGCAGGTTATTCAGTGGAACATCGAGACGCCGAACTACTACAACGATGTAGGCCGCCGCGGATTCCATGAGGGCGTTGAAGCCGCCCACCGCGACTTCGATGCACATCGCGACATGGATCCTTGGCATTATCCGCAGGTCCGCAATCCGCCCGTCCCCGGCCCGGAAAAAGAGCACTATCGGGACGCGTTTCTCCGCGGCTACAACGAAGCATTCCGCCGCGCTCGTGGATGGGACCAGGACCGCGGTTACGCCTGGCGCGATCACGACCACGACCACGATCAGTATCCTCACTAACCCCTGCACGACAACAAAGCAGGAGCCTTCGGGCTCCTGCTTTTTCGATAGAGCGCTCTTGACTCCGCGTTCACCCGGCAGTCTTTTCTATTAATCGCTCGCGCTCCTCCTGCTACCATCCGGCCATGACCGTCTGCACGCGCGTATCAGGTGGGCTCCTATTCCTGCTCGCCACCACCTTCGCGCTCCCTGCGCAGCAGCCTTTTTCGCTGCAGCAAGTGCTCAGCGCGCCCTACGCGTCGGAGCTCACCGCCGCTCCGGCCGGCGACCATTTCGCATGGGTCGAGGACGCCGAAGGGCATCGCAACCTTTGGATCGCCGCCGCGCGCTCGCCCGCACATCAGCTCACTCTGTTTGATAAGGATGATGGGCTCGATCTTTTCAGTCTCACCTGGTCGCCTGACGGAAGCGTGATTGCATTCACGCGTTCTACCGAAGATGGCCCGGACGAAAAGCCGTCGAACCCTGCGCACATTCAACAGATCCTGCAGCCGCAAATCTGGCTCGCTCCCGTTGACGGCCCCGTTCCGGCCGCACCGGCTGTGCGGGGGCAGAATCCACTCTTCTCGCGCGACGGCCACACGCTCTTTTTCATTCGCGACCACGCCATCTGGTCGCTTCCACTCTCACCCAGAGGTGTGCCGACACAGCTCGTTTTCGATCGCGGCCGCGCGTCGTCCCTGACGCTTTCACCCGACGGCAACCTGCTTGCTTTCGTGAGCGTGCGGGGCAACGGTCAGCGCGAGCACAGCTATCTCGCACTGTTCGATCTGCGCACGCATGTCCTCACCTTTCCGGCTCCGTCCACTGATAACGACTCCGCGCCCGCATTCTCGCGCGACGGCAAGCAGCTCGCCTGGCTGCGCTCACCCTTCGTTACGGCGCCGGAGTTCGCCGCCAACCGCACCTCCGCAAATCCCTGGTCGATCCAGCTTCTGGACATCGCCAGCGGCCAATCTCACGCTGCCTTTATCGCTGCGCCTAACGTCCCCGGCTCGGTGCTTCCGCACATGTCCTCCGGCGAGCCGCGGCTCCTCTGGTCAATCAACAATCACATCCTCTTCGCCAGCGAAGCCGATGGCTGGGTCCACCTCTACTCTCTGGATCCTGCGCACACCGACCACGCTCCGCTGCTTCTGACCGAGGGTCCTTTCGAGGTCGAGGACCCCGCGCTTAGCTCCGACGGCCGAATCCTTGTCTTTGCCTCCAATCAATCCATGCGCGATCCTCTCGACGTCGACCGCCGGCACATCTGGCGCATGAACCTCGACGCCGATCCTGCACCCGTTGAGATCACACGTGGCGCCGGCATCGAAGTTCATCCGGTCTTCTCATCCGCCGGCAACCTGGCGGCGCTCGTCTCCGACGCCCGCGGACCCATGCACGCGGCATTTATCAATTCGCGCGGAGACATGCAGCCGATGCATGCCAACGCGCTGCCCGCCGGCTACCCAACAGCGCAGTTCACTGCTCCACAGCAGGTCCTCTTCCCCTCGCAGGACAAGCTCTTCACGCTGCACGGCCAGGTCTTCTTCCCTCCGCACTTCAACCCGCAATCACGCCACGCCGCGATTCTTTTCTTCCACGGCGGCCCGCATCGCCAGATGCTGCTCGGCTACCCGGGCATGGACTACTACTCCAACGCCTACGCGATGAATCAGTACCTCGCCTCGCGAGGATTTATCGTGCTCAGCGTGAACTACCGCTGCGGGATCGGCTACGGCATAGTCTTCCGCGATTGCGAAAACTCCGGCGCGGCGGGCGCCGCCGAGTACAACGACGTTCTCGGCGCCGTGAGCTACCTTCGCTCGTCCTCCTACGTGGATCCGGCGCGGGTTGGCATCTGGGGCGGAAGCTACGGCGGATATCTCACCGCGCTCGCACTCGCGCGCAACAGCGACCTCTTCGCCGCAGGCGTCGACTTCCACGGCGTTCACGAGTGGGCCCGCGAGGACAACGCCACCGCCGACTGGCTTCGGGGCTCGCTCGCCGAGCAGGAACGCATTGCCGCCATCGCGCATGCCAGCTCGCCAATCGCTGACGTTGCCCGCTGGCACTCGCCCGTCCTGTTCATCCACGGCGACGACGACCCCGACGTCGCCTACCAGCAGACGCCCCGACTCGCCGATGCCCTCCGGGCTCGTGGAGTTTCGGTAGACGAACTCATCTTTCCAGACGAGGTCCACGACTTCATCCTCTACCGCGACTGGCTTAACAGTTATCAACACGCAGCCGCATTCTTCGAACGAACCTTGCATCCTGAACGTTGAGCCAGACGTCCCACTGTCATATGTCGATTGAGAACGACCTGGCCATCCTCGAGCAGCAGGAACAGATCCTCCGGTTCCAAAGCTTCAACCCCGGAACCGCATGGGAGCTCGGCTGCTACCTGCGCACCCTCCTCATGGACTGTCAGGCGGGTGGCACCATTGAAATCGAACTCGCCGACCACCTGCTCTTTGCCTGCGCGACGCCAACCTCCAACCCCGGCCAGGCCGACTGGGTTCGCCGCAAACGCAACGTAGTGCACCGCTTCGGCCGGAGCTCCTACGCGATCGGACGCATCCTGGAATCCAACAACGAGACTCTGCAATCGCGTCACTGTCTCAAAGCGGCGGACTATGCGGCGCAAGGCGGCGGCTTCCCGATCCTCCTCGAGGGCACCGGCGCGGTAGGCAGCATCGTCATGTCCGGCCTGCCGCAGCGTGACGACCACTGCCTCGTCATCGCTGCTCTAGCCCACGTGCTCAATAAAGACGTCCCCCGCCTGAGCTAAATTCAGAATCATGAAGCTGTTGAGATTCCTGCTGACCACGCCCATTTTTTGGGTGACGATCGCTGCTGGCCAGGCTACTTCGACAACCATCCCGGCTTACCATCGCGCGTTCGTCTTTGGGCAGAGCGCCCATGCCTCCGACGCCATCACCGCCGTCACCTCGCCCGCACCCTACTCAGCCGGCTGGGGGTTCGGCTTTGAAGGCGACCCTCCGTCCGTCGAAGCCTCGAGCATCGGCGGCAAGCCATTCTTCTTCAGCTTCGACGCCCCCGAAGGCAACTACCGCCTGACCGTGACCCTCGGTGCCGATGAGCCTTCCGACACCACCGTCAAGGCAGAACTCCGCCGCCTGATGATCGAGGCCGCCGCCGCGCCGGCAGGCGGAAGCGTCACTAAGACCTTCATCGTCAACGTCCGCACTCCGGCGCTGCCCACCGGCGGCGTCGTTCGCCTCAAAGCTCCACGCGAGAGCGAACAGGAAGCCCGTGACTGGGACAGCCGCATCACCCTCGAGTTCGACGGCACGAACCCAGGCATTCGCAGGCTCACCGTCGACCGCGTCGACGTGCCGACGATCTATCTGCTCGGCGACTCCACCGTTTGCGACCAGATGGGCGAGCCCTACGCCTCGTGGGGGCAGATGCTGCCACGCTTCTTCAAGGCCACCATCGCCGTCGCCAACCACGCCGAGTCCGGCGAGACCGTCGCCGCCAGCAACTCGCGCGGCCGCTTTGCCAAAATCCTCTCCCTCATTCAGCCCGGCGACGTCTTCATCGTCCAGTTCGGCCACAACGACATGAAGGAAAAAGCCAAGGACCCTGATGCCGCCAGCAAATATAAAGCCGGCCTCATCGCCTGGGCCAACGCCATCAAGGCCAAAGGCGCCACTCCCGTCATCGTCACGCCGATGAATCGTCACACCTTCCAGGACGGCCACGTCGTCAACAGCCTCGAAGAATATCCGCAGATGGCGCGCGAAGCTGCGGCCGAAACCGGCTCCGCACTCATCGACCTCAACGCGCAGTCAAAGATCCTCTACGAAGCCTTTGGTGAGAAGGGCTCGCTGCACTTGTTCGAACACAACGCCGACTACACCCAGATGGACGGCACGCACCATTCGCCCTTCGGCGCCTACGAGCTCGCCAAGCTCATCGTCCAGGGACTCATCGACGACAAGCTCCCCGTCGCCCAGCAGATCGTCGACGACTGGACGCCCTTCAACCCCGCCCACCCGGACGCCGAAGCCGACTTCCACGTACCACCCTCCATCACCTTCGCCACCGCCAAACCCTTCGGCAACTGATCACCTATCCTGAACAGGATGATCTCCACGCTGCCCATCACGCGCCGCGCCGCCGACCGCCTCCGCGCCGGCCACCTCTGGGTCTACCGCTCCGACATCGAACAGGCAGACGAAACACTCGCTCCCGGCGCGCTCGTCACCGTCGTCGACAACCGCAAGATCCCACTCGGCACCGCGCTCTACTCCACCACCTCGCAGATCGCAGCCCGCGTCGTCTCGCGTACGCCCGCACTCACGCGAGAGCAATATCTCGACGACCTGCGCAGCCGCATTCAGACTGCACTCGAACTTCGTCATGAGCTCGCGCCGCTCACCGCGGACAACAACGCCCACCGCCTCATCTTCGCCGAAGCCGACAACCTCCCCGGCATCATCGCCGACCGCTACAACGACCTCATCATCCTCCAACTCCTCAGCCAGGGCACCGCACAGGACGACGTCCGCGAAATCATCGTCGAAACACTCCGCCAGCATCTCGCGCCGAACAACGAACAGCTCACCATCTGGGAACGCCCCGACCCGCGCATCCGCGAGCTCGAGCAACTTCCTGCGCCGGCACCTGGCCCACTCTTCACCAACGCATCGGGCGAAGCCCCATCCATCACCACCTTCACGCTCAACGGCCTGCGCTTCCACTACGACGCATCCGCCGGCCAGAAGACCGGAGCCTTCCTCGACCAGCGCCTCAACTACGACGCCGCTGCACGCCACGTGCTCGCCTCCGGCCGCAAGAATCGCGCCCTCGACGTGTGCACCTACCAGGGCGGCTTCGCCCTCCACCTTGCGCAGGTGTGTGAACACGTCGTCGGCATCGACCAATCGCGCTCGGCTCTCGAAGCCGCGGAACGCAACCTCGCGCTCAACCCACACCTGCGCGCCACGGTGGACTGGATCGAGGCCGACGCATTCGCCTTGTTCCGCGCACTCGACGACGCCACGCGCAATCCCTCCGAAAATCTCCCGCTCGCGCCCGGCCCCTACGACGCCATCGTGCTCGACCCGCCCGCCTTCGCGAAATCAAAACGCGCCGCCGAAGGCGCCCTTCGCGGCTACAAAGAGCTCAACCTCCGCGCCATTCGCCTGCTCGCTCCCGGTGGCACGCTCATCACCTGCTCCTGCTCGCACCACGTCTCGCTCGCCGACTTCACCGAGACCGTCGCTGCAGCCGCAGCCGACGCAGGCCGCCGCGTGCAACTCCTCGAAACCCGCGCCGCCGCTCCCGACCACCCCGAAGTTCTCACGCTTCCCGAAACCCGCTATCTCAAATGCCTCATCTGTCGCGTCGACTGACGGCCCACCACGCTCGACCTCACAGCTCACAATTGAACGAACCATTTTCGAGACGCGCTGGGGTACGCTGTTGCGCATGAACTTTCGCGCCGCGCTGCTCGCTCTCACTCTCATCAGCACGTTCACCTGCGCGCCCGCTCAGCGGCCGGCCGTTGACCCGCAACTCGCGCGCGAAATCGACAGCATCCACGCGATCGACAACCATGCCCACCCAATGCTCTCTCCGCCCGCCGACTCAACAGATCGTGAGTTCGACGCACTGCCCGTGGACAGCATGGCGCCGCAGACCGATCCCGTCGCACTCCGCCCCGACTGGCCGCCGCTCACCGACGCGTGGCGAGCTCTCTTCGACATCGACCTCCAGCCTCCAATCAGACCCGACACCCAGAAGCTGCTCGACGCCGCGCGCGCCCGCGTCAAAGCCCGCGAAGGCGAGCACTATTCCAGTTACATCCTCGACAAATCCAACATCGGCACCATGGTCGCGAACCGTGTCGCGATGGGCACCGGCGTCGAACCTCCCCGCTTCCTCTGGGTGCCGTACGAAGACGCGCTGCTCTTTCCGCTCAACAACGCCGGGCTCGCCGCAGACCCCGATCGCGCACAATTCTTCGCCCTCGAAGACAAGCTCCGCGCGCGCTACCTCCGCGAGCGAGGCTGGAAAAAATTCCCGCCCACACTCGGCCAATACGTCGGCGGATTCATCCTGCCGACGCTTCGCCGTCAACACGACCACGGCGCCATCGCCGCAAAATTCGAGCTTGCTTACCTGCGCTCTCTTGCTATCGGAAATCCCACTCCCGCTCAAGCGGAAGCAGTTTACGCAAGATATATCAATACCAATACATCTCCTGACCCTGCCACTTATAAACCGCTCCAGGACTATTTATTTCGCGTGATCGCCGTCTACTGCGGTCAACTCGGTATGCCTGTGCATCTGCATTCCATGGCCGGCGCCGGTAGTTACTTCTCCATCACCGGCGGCAGTCCCATGAACCTCGAACCGCTGCTCAACGATCCCGGCCTGCGCCAGACGAACTTCGTCTTTCTCCACGGCGGCTGGCCCTTCGTGCACGAGATCGGCGCCATGCTCGAGAAACCGAACGTCTACCTCGACATCTCGCAGCAAGCGCTCGTCATTCCCGCGGCCACACTCGCAACCTGGCTGCGTGAGTGGCTCGAACTCTTCCCGGACAAAGTCCTCTTCGGCACCGATGGCTATCCGTATTCACCCTCGCTCGGCTGGGAAGAATCCACGTGGCTCGCCGCGCGCAACGCCCGCAACGCGCTCACAATCGCGCTCAGCGGCATGGAGCGCGACGGCGAGATCACGCCCGCACGCGCCTCACAGCTCGCGCACATGGTCCTGCACGACAACGCTGCTGCGCTCTACCACATCAAGTAAGAGCGCTACCTCAATCGCAACGCGCGCTCAAAGAACTGCACCGCCAGATCGTCCACCTGTGTGTGCACCGCCTCGCGATCGACATTCGCTGGATCCTCGCAAAATACACCGAGCTTCTGCTTGCCCTCCGCCGTGCACGTATCCAGAAACGTGTAGTGCACCACATTCGGCAGCACCGTCTCCTTCGCTCCGCGAATGTGCGCGCGAATATAGTCGGCATTGTCCTTCGGCGTCGCAATCGGGTCTGCCGATCCCACCACGATCTCCACCGGCACGCGCATCGCATGCAGGCTGTCGGGGGTCAACGTCATTCCCACCGCCGGCGCAATCGCAAAAATCGCATGCACGCGCGGATCGCGATAGCTCTCATTCGACTGCGCCAGCGACACACCGCTCGTCCTTCGTGCCGTCGCCAGCATCTGCTCGGGCGTTCCCATGTCCTTCATCTCCGGCACGTGGCACACCGTCGCGGCCGGCTGCTGTTTGCAAAGGTCGACAATCACGCTGATGTCGGTGCGCGCCCCGCCCAGCGCCAGCACTGTGTACCCGCCAATCGAAAACCCCGCCGCACCCACACGATCCACATCAATCTTCGGCCCGAACTCCGGATCCGCCAGCATGCCATCCAGCACCTCGCTCAAATCCGTCGCGCGCTCCCACCACAGCACAAACCCCTCCGCCGTGTACGGCTCCAGCGCGTTATTCCCCGGATGATTCACTGCGGCCGCAATGAACCCCGCGCGCGCCAGCGCCGTCCCCAGCCACGCCATCTGCATCGCAGATCCACCCGTGCCATGCGACAGCAAAATCAGCGGCCACTTCTCCAGCGCCGGAGCCATCGGCGCATGCTCCTCGGCCTTGCCCGCCAGCAGCAGCGGAGCATCCGGCGGGCCAATCACCTGTTGCGATTCCACCGCATTCTCCGCCGCCGGGTACCACACCGTCACGCGCAGCTCCTGGTGTTCCGCGCCGCGCCAGTTCCGCTGCGCCTTCGGATGAAACACGCGCGACGTCACTCCAACCTTGAACTGCTCCTGCGGTAATTCCTTCTTGTGCTTCTCCGCAGTCGCAGAGCCCACCACAACACAACTCAACAGCAGCAGATACGCGCCAATCTTCATGCCAACAGCTTATCTCTGCTGACCAAAGTCCAGGGTTCCGCCGCGCATCTGCGCGATATAACTCTTCGCATCAAACTTCCGCGCCGTGCTCCCGCCGCTCATATACCGCCGCTTCCCAAACACCGGCCGCTCGCCCCACGCGCGATCAAACTTTCCCAGGATCGCCCACGCGATTCCCGCATACCCGTTCGGATCACGCCCATCCAGAAAGTAGCGATCGTTCAGATAAATGGCCTGCTTCATCGCCGTCTCCGCATTCGGCGTCCATTCCAGAATCTTCTTCGCCCAGTACATCCGCATGTAGTTGTGCATCCATCCGTGATGCACCATCTGCATCTGCGCCGCGTTCCAGAGCTCATCGTGCGTGCGCGCCTCTTCCATCTGCTTCAACGTGTAGAGCACCTCGCGCTCATCGCGATCGTGCTCCGCAATCGTCCTTGCCGCCCAGTTGTCCGCGCATGCAGCCGAGTCATACCGCGGCTGCATGCGCACAAAGTTCACGCTCAACTCGCGCCACACGATCAACTGATCCAGAAATGCATCCGCCGCACTCTTCATCGCCGGATGCTTCTTCGCCGCCGCCTTCACCTTCAGAGCAATCGTCGCCGGACCAATATGTCCGAAGTGCAGATACGGCGACAGCTTGCTCGTCCCATCTGTTTCCGGCCGGTTCCGGTCCCGCTCATACCCCGCCAGCATTTCCGAAATAAATAAGTCCAGCCGCTTCATCGCAGTTTTGCGCCCGCCGCGCCACTCCTCGACCGGTGGCACCGTCCGGTCAAACTCCCGCCACCCGCGCGTGATGTCCGCGCGCACATCCTCCGCCTCCAGACCACGCGGCCGCTTCCACTGCACCTCCGCCCGGGGATTCTCATACCCCTGCAGAAACTCCGGCAGCCTCCGCATCAATCTCGGGCGAATGATACCCGCGCTGAACTGCGCCTTCTCGAGCAGCTTCGACGGCACAATCACATCCGCATCCACCGTCCAGAACGGCACACGCAGCGTCCCCGCCAGCCGCGCGCGCCACTCCTCCGGCACGCGCATCGGATTCTCATCTCCGATAACCATCGCGGCACCCACATCCGCAAAGAACCGCTCGTGGCTCTCATTAGGCGCCCGCCGCATCACAAATCCAACGCCCCGCTCCTCGCAGTCCTCTTCCACATCCGCCAGCCCTTGATTCATGAACGCATAGTGCCGCAGGTTCGCATGCGGAAAATTCTTCACCACCGCGAAGTACGCCACGCACGGCAGGCCAAGCGCATTCGCCACATGCACCGCAATATCCAACGCGTGATTATCGCGTCCCCGCTGCGCCCGCTGCATCCAGTACACGACGCATCGCCCACCCTCCGGCGCACCACCGCGCCGCACCGTCACCCGCGAATCCTCCGCCAGCCGCCGCAGCTCCTTCGGCACACGCCCATCCGCAGCGAACTCATCGCCAAGCCGCGCATACACCGCATCTTTCTCCTGTTGCGTGCTCAGTTCTTCCCCCACCTGCGCCGTCGGCGTCACCGGCTCAGCCTACTTCATTCGCCGCGACGAACTATCATCGGTCTACATCTGGATTCCACCCCACTGCGGAAACTCTCATGTCCTGTGATGTCACTGAAACCGCCTGGATCGTCCCCGCCTCAGAGCCCACGCTCGAACCCGTAAGGCTCCGTCGCGCCACCATCGGCGACGCACCCGCACTCGCTCTCGTCGGCGCCGCCACCTTCCTCGAAGCCTTCACATGGATGCTTCCCGGCGCCGACATCATCGCGCACTGCGCAAAGAATCACACCGCCGAAGCCTACCGCGACGCACTCGCCCAACCCCACACGCGCATCACCCTCGCCGAGACAGTCGCCAGCCGCGCGCCCGTCGGCTACGTCATGCTCACCGACCCGGACCTCCCCACCTTCCCGCTCCAGCCCGGCGACATCGAGCTCAAGCGCATCTACCTGCTCTCCCGTTTCCGCTCGCGCCGCTTCGCTCCCGTCCTCGACGACGCCGGCCAGCCGCAGCCCGAGCTCAGCGCCGGCCAGGCGCTCATGAATGCCGCCATCGCCGACGCCAGCTCCATGGATTGCCGCCGTCTTCTTCTCGGAACCAACGCCGACAACCAGCGCGCCATCAGCTTCTACCGCCGCAACGGCTTTGCCGAAGCCGGAACCCGCACCTTCCAGGTCGGCAGCCAACGCTGCTGCGACGCCATCTTCGCTCGCCCGCTCGGTTAGTGCTTAAAGACGTACGGGGCCCTTCAACATGGCCCCATACACGCTACGCTCTCGATCGTTACGGCTTTGTTCCCAGATTGCCGGGAATAATCGTGGTGGTCTGACTGTTTCCAGTACCCGTGATCACGGTCGCTCCGCCGTAGAACGGCATCGCAGTTGGTGTCGCCAGTCCGAGCAGTTGCGTAACAGATCCATCTGCATTCCCGGTCCACACGTTGCCCGACCCGTCCACGCCGATCACAATCGCCCCCGTTCCGCTGACTGCGCCAGTGCTGAAGCCGCTGGACGCCAGCCAGTTGCTGGTCGTGGGACTGTAGGCGCTCACCGTATTCGCGCCCGCGTTCGCAATCCAGATGGTGTTTGCACCATCCACCACGAGCTTATAAGGCTCATTCATGCCACCGCCGTTGTAGGAGGCAGTAACCGTCGTCGATCCGTTTGTGATCTCGTCCAGGTATGCGGTGCCCGTGTTCGTCGTAATCCAGACATTGCTGTTGCTGTCGCTTGCAGTCGTGTAGGACTGCGGCCCCGCCGACTCGTCGGCCTTGTAGGTTCGAGTTCCATTCTTCAAGGTGACCGTTAGGTTGGCCGTGTAAGCCGTACCCGTGCTCGGCAGCCATGACTGTCCCGTGTTGTCCACCGCGATCCAGCCAGGCGTGTTAATGTCCGGGAAACCGGTGCTTCCCTTCTCGTACTTAACCTTGGTGTAAGTGGAGCTGCTGGCGTCGAACAGCACGATTCCCGGTGTATCCTCGTTCGCCTGGTAAGCCAGATAGCCGCTGCCATCGGGGTCCAGCGCGAACGACGTCAAAATCGGCCCGTTGTTCTTAATGCTCGCCGTGACCGTCTGTGTAATGTTCCCTGAGGTGTCCAGCACATCCACAATACTGTTGCCGTAGTCTGAGACCCAGATCGTCCCGTCCGCCGGTGAAACGGCCACGCCCTTCACCATCCCGAAGCTGTAGTTATAGGTGTTCGCAGCGCCCAGCGGTCCAACCTTCACGACGCCCTTCACCCGGTCGCCAATCCAGGCGTTGCCGTTCGAATCGAAGGCGATATTGAAAGGACCACTGATGATTTTGTTGTTTCCATCTGTTGCCGGCTGACTCAAGAGGCTGTTATAGATCACCGGCATCGTCCAGTCCGCTGGCTGCGTCGTCAGTGTGGGTGTAAACACCGGCGTCGTCGGCGTCAGATTCCAGATGTTCGCTACTCGTGTCGGATTTGTCGAAGTGTTTGCCTGATTGTGCACGATATTAAATATCGCGTTCGCTTCGTCGGTCGCCTGCGTTCCGTATGTAGTCGTCGCAGCCTGAAATAGCGACATGCACTGCGACGAACTGGCGCTCGAGGTGTTCACGCACGTTGCCAGGATGTTGGCCAGCGCATAGATCTTGCTCTGCGGATTGACGCCGTTCCTGTTGCCGTTCGGCGACGCCAATCCTCCCCCATACCAGTTGGTGGTCGTAGCCGCCTGTCCGTACCACAGGTTCACAATGTTGTTCGCATTCGCGAATGCGTTCGCCAGCGCCGTCTCGCCCGCGACATCCGACGAGACGTTATACGCCGTCGTCGCAAAACCACCCACCGAATACGCGAAGGCGACCGTCGTCACCTCGTTGATCACCAGGTACGGCACCTGCGCTGCCATGCTGCCGGACGCGGGGCACTGGCCCAGCGCCGCCATCTGCACGATCGCCGTATTGTTCACAGTGCCGGACAATCCCGGATTGCCGCCCACCGCCACCATGTAGACCTGCTGCCCTTCAGTGCACGTGTAGTCACCGCCAACCGCGAAATTGCCGTTCGAGTCGGTCAGCACATAGCAGGCGCCCGCCACTGCACCATTGCTGCAACTCACCCCGCTCGCCCCCGATGTAAGCAGCGACGTCGCACTCGTGCCATAGCCGCCCTGTCCTGCCGCGAACAGATAAATCTGCGCGCCGCTGACAGGGAAGTTACCGCCGTGAACTTTGCCTTGAATTGTGCCAATGGGCGTCTTGTTCAACGTCACAGGCCCAGGCGCAAAGCTGCCGGAGCATCCCGTCAGCAGCAGAGCTCCGAAAATTAAGAGATGGAAAGGTACAGCACTCGCCTTACGGCCGCTGGAGCACATGAGGTTGCTCTCTTTCGAGTGAATTTGGACCGGTGCGACCGGGGCCCGACTGCCCGACTGCTTTGCCCAATTTCAACTACGTAGCCCGTACTGCTTGGCCCGAAAGAACTGCTGACCCGACCTCTACTTGACCCGAACTATTGCTGGCTCAACTTGACCTGAAGCAACTGCTGGCCCGACCTCCTTGCCCTTGCCCTTGCGGCTACGGCCTTGTTCCTAGATTTCCCTTCGTCACCGTGACCACATTTTTGGTTCCGACGACTGTCAGAGTTGTGTTGCCGCCATAGAACGGTGCAACCGCCGGCGTTGCGAGCCCCAGCAACTCCGTCACGGACTCATCTGAGTTCCCAGTCCACACGTTGCCGGAGGGATCAATGCCGATCACAACGCAGCTGGTGCTACCGAACGTCACCGGCGCATTGGTCCCCGCACCCGTTGTGGCCTGCGAGAGTGTTACGACACTGCCGCTGATGCTGGAGACGGTGGTTCCGCTCGGAATCCCGGTGCCTGTGACGACGCCGCCAACCGAGATGCCGGTGAAGCTGGCAACCGTAACAGTGGTGCTGTTGGCCGAGTAGGTGCCTGTCGTCGTGATACCCGGCGCGCCTGTGCTGAAACCGTTCGGCGACAACCAGGTTCCCTTCGATGCACCGCCGGAAACATTCAAAGCGCTCACAGTATTCGCGCCGTAATTCGCAATCCAAACGGTGTTGCTGCCGTCGATGACCATCTTGTACGGCTCATTTATGCCGCCGCCTGTGTAGCTTCCGCCGAGTGAGCCGGCCGACTGGTATGCGCCCTCCGTCGCGTAATAAATCGTCGGCTCGGTCGTCGTGTTTGTAGCCAGCCATACGTTGCCCAGCCCATCGGCAGCGGTCGTATAGGACTGGACGCCGGAGATCTGAAAGGGCGGATACTTCATGGTGCCCAACTTGTCCGAAACCGTCAGCTCGCCAAGAAAGTTCGTGTTATTGCTCGGAATCCAGACATCTCCTGCGTTGTCGACGGATATCCAGCCCGGCGTATTGATACCCGAGTAGTCGTCATTGCCGTCGGTGGTAGAGGTATAGTGCGACCCCGTGTAGGTGCCGGCGTCGTATGCCGAAATGCCCGTCGTGGTCTCGGTCGCCTCGTAGGCCAGGTAGTTACCGCCCGCGGGATTGGACGCAAAAGCAGTCAGGATGGGCCCGTTGTTTGCAAGGTGCGTGACAATCGTCGCCACCGGCGTCAGGCTCGTTCCGGTGGGCCGCATCACGTCAACCTGGTTTTTCCCGTAATCAGTAATCCAGAGCGTTCCATCCTGCGGCGACACCGCCACGCCCTTCACCATGTTGAATCCGTTAGCCGCATTCGAGAACGTCGTGGTTGTGCCCTGCGGATTAATCTCAATCACGCCATTGATGCGGTCCCCGATCCACGCATTGCCGCTCGCGTCGAACACAACGTTGTATGGGCCGCCGATGATCGCTGTTCCATTCACGTTCGTGCTCGGTGCGCTGATCACCTTGTTGTAGATCACCGGTATCGTCCAGTCCGCCGGCGCCGTGTTCAACGTCGGTGAGAAAGGTCCGGTCGATCCGCCAAGATTGAAAATGCTCGTAACGTTCTGTGCCTGGTTATGTGCGATGTTGAAGATCGCACTCGCCTCATCCGTCGCCGCTGCTCCCGACGAATTCGTCGCAGCGCTAAACAGACTCGAGCACGAGCCCGAGGGTGCTCCCGTCGAAGGATTCGGCTGCGTGTTCACGCATGTCGCCAGAATGTTGGCCAGGGTATTGATCTTCGCGTACGGGAGGACGCTGTTCGAATTGCCCGCCGCCACACCCCGGGCCACACCATTTCCTAGGTTCACAATGTTGCCCGCATTCGCCAGCGCGTTCGCCAGCGCTGTCTCGCCGCCCGCATCCGAAGAGACGTTGTAGGGCGTCGTAGCAAAGCCGCTCATCGCATAGGCGAAAGCGACCGTCGTCACCTCGTTCAGCGTCACGTACGGAACCACACTCGACAGGCTGTCGCTCGCCGGGCACGTTCCCAGCGCGGCCATCTGCACAATCGATGTGTTGTTAACCGTCCCGGTCAGCCCCGGGTTGCCGCCCACGCCGACCAGATAAACCTGTTGCCCTTCGGTGCATGTGTAGTCGGGCGTGAGCGTAAAGTTGCCACCCGAGTCGGTCGTCACATAGCAGGCGCCCGCCACTGCGGCGTTGCTGCAGCTCACCCCGCTCGCCCCGGAGGTAATCAGCGACGTCGCACTCGTCCCGTAGCCGCCCTGTCCCGCGGCAAACAGATAGATTTGCGCCCCCGTCACCGGGAAATTGCCGCCATGAACCATGCCTTGGATACTCCCAATCGGGGTTTTGTTCAGCGTTACAGGACCAGGGCTATAGCTCGAAGAACATCCGGCCAACACGCTTGTAGCAAGAGTTGCAAGAACAGCAGCAAACAACGGGAAACGAAATCGAATCGACATACGGGGCCCTGTCACTCTCAAAAGCTTTCCCCCAAATATGTTCCAAATCGGGACAAAAGCCTCTAGCCAGAGCGTGTGTTGTGCCTACAACTTCGGTTTCGGTCGGTTACCTCCTTCTCTACTGCGCTTCCACTGTCGATGCATCAAATCGCTGCGCTCCGCCGGTCCAACTCCCTGATTCCAAACGGCCGGACCCAAAAGTCGACTACGGCTCAATCCCCAGGTTTCCTTTCGTAACCGTCGTTACCGCAGTCCTGCCTGTGCCTGTAATGGTGGTCATGCCCGCATACATCGGTGACGCCGTCGGCGTCCCCAGCCCCAGCAATTCCGTGACAGACTGATCGGAGTTCCCTGACCAGACGTTGCCGGCAGGATCGACACCGATGACAGCGCATCCCGTCCCTCCCGGTGCATCCGTGCTGAAACCGTTCGTGGCCAACCAGTTCCCCGTCGACACATTCAACGCACTCACCGTGTTCGCGCCCGCGCTCGCCACCCAGACCACATTGCTCCCGTCAACGAACGTCTTCGACGGGTTGTTCATGCCGCCGTTCGCATACGCCCCCGTGAGCGTACCCGTGTTGACCGCGTAGAGCCCCGCGCCCGACGGAGCCCAGATGTTGCCCAGTCCATCCGCAGCTGCTCCCTCTGCCTCGGCGACCGTCTGGTACGTCGCCCCCATGTTCGGTTCAGATACCCCGTACCTCACTGTTCCGTTGTTGTTGTTGACTGTCAGGCCCCCGATGTAAGTGGTATTCGTGCTCGGAAACCACACGGATCCCGTATTGTCGGCGGCGAGCCACCCCGGATTGCTCACATTTGTATAGTTCGTGTTGTTTGCGAAGTGAACGCTCGCATAGGTACCGGCATCGTAGGATGCGATGCCCGTCGTCGTCTCCGTAACCTCATACGCCAGGTAGTTGCCGCCCGCCGGATTCAGCGCGAACGCCGTCAGCACAGGGCCGTTTCCCGTCAGGTGAGTCGTGATCGTCGCCAGGTGAGCTCCGGCCGACCCCATCACGTACACATCGCTATTTCCGAAATCAGAGATCCAGATCGAGCCGTCCTGCGGAGAGACTGCGACACCCTTCACCATCTTGAAACCGTACTTGCTGTTCGAGTACGTGGTGACCGCGCCCAGCGCCCCAATCTCCACCACACCGTTCACACGATCCCCAATCCACGCATTGCCGCTCGCATCGAACGCCATGTTGTAAGGCCCGCTCACGATCGGGCTGGACGTGCTCGGTGTGCTGATGACGCTCTTGTAAATCACAGGCATCGTCCAGTCCGTAGGCTGTGAACCCACCGGCCCAAACGGCCCTGTCGACCCGCCGAGATTCCAGATAGTCGCGACATTCTGTGCCTGGTTATGCGCGATGTTGAAAATTGCATTCGCCTCGTCGGTCGCCTTTGTCCCCCCTGACGTCGTCGCCGCTGCGAAGAGCTGCGTGCACTGTGTCGAAGCTTGTGTCGGCGAAACCGGCTGCGTGTTCACGCACGTCGACAGAATGTTCGCCAGCTCATTGATCTTCTGCTGCGGAGCGATGCTGTTCGCGTTTCCAGGAATTGTCGCGTTAGCCAGACCATTCGCCAGCGTCACAATATTGTTGGCATTCGCAAACGCAGCCGCAATCGCCGTCTCGCCCGATGCATCCGACGACACGTTGTACGCATTCGTCGCAAAGCCGCTCACCGAATACGCGAAGGCCACCGTCGTTACTTCGTTGATCACCAGGTAAGGTACCTGCGACGCCATGGTGCCCGACGCCGGGCACTGGCCCAGTGCCGCCATCTGCACCGCGCCCGTGTTATATACCGAGAACTTGACGGACACGTTCGTACCCGCAGCGGTGGTCTTGTTGCTCAGTGTGACCGTTGTCCCATTCACCGCCGTTACAGTTCCGCTTACTCCGGTACCGGATGCGGTTGACCCAATGCTGATCCCCGTCACACTCGCTACCGTGATCGTGCTGCTGTTGGTCGCGAACGTCGCGGTCGTTGTAGAGCCGGTCAACCCCGGATTACCTGCCACCGCCACCATGTACACCTGCTGCCCTACCGTGCACGTATAGTCGGGACCAACCGCAAAATTGCCGTTCGCATCCGTCGTCACATAGCAGGCGTTGCTTACAACAGGGCTGCTGCAGCTCACGCCGCTTTTCCCGGACGTGATCAGCGAGGTCGCGCTCGTGTTGTATCCGCCCTGCCCGGCCGCAAACAGATAAATCTGCGCACCCACCACAGGAAAATTGCCGCCGTGCACGCCACCCTGAATCACGCCGATCGGTGTCTGCTCCGGCGTCACCTCGCTCGGAACAAAGTTCGCGGAACATCCAGCCAGCGTGCCCGCGATTAGAAGAGTCGAGACGATCGCAACCAAACGCTTCAACATAGTCACCTGTTCAAAAATCTGTGACAACTATGCTTCTTAGCGGTACAGAAGGCTGTAACCCTTCGTGCATTAGGTACTGCAACTTGGGTCCAATTACGTAGGTCACATGACCCTAAAGTTGCTTGCCAATTTGGGAAAGATGCAGCCTATTTCGGCGTGCCACGACCCAATTTGGAACAAAAGGTGCCAAAAACCAACCTCCGACGAGCCGACCGGCTCATCCGAGCTTGGTTGCGTTGTCGTAGTAATGCGCCTTTAGGCTGATTACCTTGCTGCCGTATCACGAGGTACATCCGTGAGGACATCGGACTGTTTTGTTAAGGGCACGGCTGGTAGCCTCCCGCTTTAGCCCGAGGTCTCCGTGCCCTAACAGCGGGAAAAAAGGAAAGGTGCCTTAGCCCCCAGGTGTGTGTCTCCTCCGGACGCTAACATTCCTCACGATTGAGGCGTCGCAGCGATCACACTGGCGTTGGAGGCCGAGACGGTAACCCTGTACTGGTCCCCGCGACGGACCTTGTAAACCATCCCCGGCCGGAAACAGGCCACGCAAGTACCGCCTGCAAAGCGCACGCTCGGGTAAACGATGCCCGCTACGCCCTCGCTCAACAGCTTCGCCGCCAGCGACTGGCCGGGAAGATAGCAGTCCGGTACAGGCTCCGGCGCAAGGTAAGTATTCCGGTCTGAATCCTCGAGATTGTAGAACTCACCGCTAAAGTCTGCCAGGAAGGCCTGGTAGTCACTGGTCACATCGTCCTCTGCGCGTGTGTCTCGCAGGAACTTGCGCTTGTGGTAAGCGACTTCCATAAGGGATGTTTCGAACTCCTGACCCGCATACCATGCGCCCCGGCGCGAGTCGTTGAAGCGTCCACCCTGCGGGCCGGGATGGCAAAACGCCGCATTGATGATGGCGGCTTCCGGAACGCCCGCGACCAGCTCATCGCGGCTCACCCAAAGGCTCATACCTCGTTCTGCGGTGTTGCGGTCATTCGTGGCCGCGTCCAGCTCGCTCAGGTCCGAGAGCACGTCGGCGGGCAACGCGAGACTCTCCAGCACGCTGCCGCCATTGCTGTATTTGGTTGGGATGAGTCGAAAGGTGTCACGCGCTGAAAAGGGGCCAAGCTGTCCCACTCACTGTCCTCCGCGGCTCGCATCAAGGAGACGACGGATCTCCTGTAAACCGGGAATTCCCATTCGCAGCGCATACGACAGCGGCGTGTGCCCGGCGAACAGACGATTGTCGTTGGGACGGATCATCCATTGGTCTGCGAGAGCGTCAGGCAGAAGGATGTGAAGCGCCTTGTAGATGCCCACCACATAGGAAATGCGCGTGAGCTCATCCTGCGTCCGGGTCCCTGCAGCGGTCTTCAGCTTATGCATTGTGGACTTCCCGAGTCCGCCCAGAAGCTCGCCACCCTGCTCGATCGTAAGGTTCCAATGCTTGAGGATCGCGAAGAATCCATCCATTGCGGACTGGCTGAGCCGCTCACGAACTGCGTACTTGCTCAGGTCCGGAACCTCCTCGAACTTGTATCCGGGGGATATGTGGGATGGGTTGTAGGTGGCCACAGGACGAGCCCTCCTTCAAGAAACCACTTTACTCTCCATAAATGGATGCTTGCAAGTCCATAATCGGACAAAATCGGTAGGCAGCGGATCGGCACAGGGATTCTTCGTTGAGCGCACGGCTGGTAGCCTCGCGCTTTAACCCGAAGTCTCCGTGCCGTAACAGAGGCAAAAAAAAGGGGGGCTTTCGCCCCCCATTGCGTCAACCTAGACTTGCCCGGGCTGCGGGTCTTTCCCTGATTGCCCCCGCCCGGCAGAAACGCCCTCGCTATTAAGGCTTCACACCAATCTGTCCCGCATAGACCGGCGTCACCGTCGGCGCCGCAATCCCCAGGATCTCTGACACCGACCCGTCGCCGTTCACCGTCCACAGGTCGCCGGCTGGGTCCGTCGCTACCCCGTAGGTCGCGCCGGTGCTTCCCGTCTGGAAACCGTTGCTCGCCAGTGCCGTCGTTCCGTTGAAGCCGCTGACCGTGGACGCGCCGGAGTTCGCGGCCCACAGGTTCCCCGCGCCGTCGAACGCCAGCGCAACAGGATTATTCAGCCCACCGTTCGACAGGGTCGTCGGAGATGCAGCGATCGGAAGCCCGAAAAAGTTGGTCAGATTGAAGTAGTAGCCCGAGAGCGTCGGAATCTTATTGAAGAAATTCAGATCGTAATTCTGGTAGCTTCCGCTCGCATATGTCGCATTTTCAACAATGGTGTTGTTCGCTTGAGCTTGCCACGCGTGGTTGGACGAATCCATCGCAATGGCTGAAGCGCTGTTGACCTTCCCCGAATAATCATCGTATGCAACCTCCGTAGTGCCGTTATTCGCGAGAATGCCGACGCACGCGCAGCCGCCATTCTCCGCAAGGAACGCATTTCCATTTGTGTCGACTGCAATCGCCTCCGGTGTGCCAATGCTCCCGTAGCCATCAGCACCGCTCTGGTTGTAAGTCGCCGCCGTCTGGGCCACTCCCGAAGCGCTGAACCGGCTGATCGAGCTGTTGCCCGCGTTCAGCACCAGCGCGCTGCCGTTGCTGTTGAACGAGATCGCGTTCGGATTATTCAACTGGTTGCCGGAAATCGTGCTCAGCCACTTGCCCGTCTCGTCGAGCCGGTAAATCTGGCTGTTCGTGTAGTCCAGCGCCCAGATGACGTTGCTCGGGTCAACCGCCAGCGCGTAGATGCTTCCGTTCGCGCTTCCGTTATTCAGGTTGGTGAACCGCGTCACGACACCCGCCGGCGTAATCTCCACCACCGCGCCGCCATTGCTGCCATCGGCAGCCAGGCTGTTGCGGTCACTCACCCATGCATTGCCATTCGAGTCGAAGGCAATGTTGCCCGGATGCGAGCTCACCACGTTCTTGTAAGCGATCGACAAGGTCCAATCCGAGGGTGTCAGCTGGCTCGCAGTCCATACCGGTGTGGTCGGAAGAAGATTGAAGATGCTGCCAACGTTGTTGGCGGGATTCTGCGCCAGATAGATCATCGCCTGCGCCGTGTCACCGCTTGATGCCAGCCCCGTGCCCTCGGTAAATGTGTTGAAGCCTTGCACCGTGTTGTTCAACAGGGAATAGCAGGGTTGATAAACCGGCTTGTTGGCGTTTCCGCTGTTCAGCGTGCCCGAGGTGTTTACGCACGTAGCCAGAATGTCCGCAAGCAGCGTGAGCTTGCTCACCGGCGTCGACCCGATCGAGCCGCCGGTTAGCGTAGCGCCCGGAACCGTGCCACGCCCGATGTCGACGATGTTCGTCGAGTTCGCCATCGCAATCCGGATCGCTGTCGCTCCGGCCGTCGTGTTGTCTGTAGCGATGTCGAATTCGTCCTTCGCAAACGGCGCCATCGCATATGCAAACGCCACCGTTGTCATCTCATCCATGTCCAGGTACGGGACCTTTGCCGCCATATTCCCGGCCGCCGGGCACTCGCCCATGCCCACCATCTGAACGATGTAGTTGTTATTAGTGCCGCTCGAAAGCCCGGGGTTTCCGCCCAGCGCCACCAGGTACACCTGCTGGCCGGCTGTGCAACTGTACTCGCCGCCCAGGGAGAAGCTGCCGTTCGCATCCGTCGTCACATAGCAGGCACCGGCCAGTGCGGGATACGCGGTGCCATTCCATGTCGCGTACTTGTTGTTGCAGGTAACTCCAGGTGCTCCCTTGGTGATCAGCGAGGTCGACGCGGTCTTATAGCCGCCCGTCCCCGTCGCGAACAGGTAGATCTGGGAACCGGTGACCGGGAAGTTGCCGCCGTGGACCGCACCCGTGATGTTGCCGATCGGCGTCTTCGAGTCGCTTCCCGGCGCGATGGCCGAGGGGGCAAAGTTGGCTGAACATCCGGCCAGCAGGCTGGCCATAACGAAAACCGAAATCAACGCAAAAGGGACCCGCTTGAACATTAGTCGTACTCACCTTGTGAACTTTCGTGTTGAAACAACTATGCCGCAGCTAAGTACCAAAGGCTCTAACCCGTGCGGCTTTAGTACTGCAACTAGTGTCGAATTACGTAGGTCACGTGACCCTAAAGTTGTGCCCGCCTTTCTGCCGTTAATTCGGTCGTTTCCCCCTCCGAAAAGCATCCAAAACTGCATCTTTAAGCCCCCAAAACGCGTCTAAATTGGTGTAAACTGGCTCTGCTGGAGAACCTGCGCCTCCGAGTTGCCGAAGTAATTGGTTGTATTTCAATCACTTCCGCCCGCGCCCGCGGCCTTGACCGCACCCGAGTCCCCCGGCGACCCCTATAAATCAAGGGAGTTCCTCGCGCGAAGCACGTTACCTAGCGCAGGTCTGTCCCCACCATGACTTTCGCCCATCTAACCCCAGTGGGCCTTTTCCGAGGAGCGCCAAACCGTGGCAGAAGAGCTCGACAAGTACGAAGAAGACGTAGACCGCATCATCGACACCGGCAAGGAGAAGGGATATCTCACCTTCGGTGAGGTCAATGACCTCCTCCCCGGCGATATCACCTCGCCCGACGATCTCGACGACCTACTCACCACCATCAACACCCAGGGCATCGATGTGCTGTCCGGCGACAACCGCCGCGGCGCCGCCGAGCGGGATGAAGAGCACGAGGCCGGCGAAGAGTCTGACGACGTAGAGCTCGATCTCTCGCCCGGGACCCTGGAAAAGACCAACGACCCCGTCCGCATGTACCTCCGCGAGATGGGCACCGTTCCCCTGCTCACCCGCGAAGGCGAAGTCGAAATCGCCAAGCGCATCGAGCGCGGCCAGATGCGCGTCATGAAGGCCATCTCGCGCTCGCCCATCGTCATTCGTGAGATCGTCGCGCTTGGCGAGGACCTCAAACGCGGCGTCCGCAATATTAAGGAGGTCGTCACCTTCGACGAAGAGGAGCTCACCGAAGAGATCCTCCAGGCGCGCGTAAGGGCCACCGTCGCCCGCATCGACTCCCTTCTCAAGCACCAGAAGAAGGCCGCCGAGTGGCAGGCACGCGGCGAAGAGCCGCACGGCAAAGACGCCAAGGCCAAGGACCGTGATCGCCGCAAGTCCCGCTGGCACCAGGGCCGCGAGACCGTCTACGTCACCCGCGTTGTCCGCGAGCTGAAGTACACCAACGCCGAGAAGAAGCGGCTGCTGGACAAGGTCAACAAGACCGTCGACTCCATGCGCACGCTCGAGCGCCAGATCCGCTCGCTCGACGCCAAGCACGAAGCCTCCCGCTCCGAAGAGCTCAAGAAGGAATACCGCCGCCAGCAGAAGAACTGCCGCACGGATTTGGAACGCCTCGAGCAGGAGTCCGGCATCTCCATCGATGCGCTCAAGAAGACCCAGCGCGAGATGATCCAGGGCGACATGGACGCCGAGAAGGCGAAGCGGGAGCTCATCGAAGCCAACCTCCGCCTGGTCGTCTCCATCGCCAAAAAGTACACCAACCGCGGCCTGCAGTTCCTCGACCTCATTCAGGAGGGCAACATCGGCCTCATGAAGGCGGTCGACAAGTTCGAGTACCGCCGCGGCTACAAGTTCTCGACCTACGCCACCTGGTGGATCCGTCAGGCCATCACCCGCGCCATCGCGGACCAGGCCCGCACCATCCGCATCCCGGTGCACATGATCGAGACCATCAACAAGCTCATCCGCACGTCGCGTCAGCTGGTGCAGGAGCTCGGCCGCGAAGCCTCATCCGAAGAGATCGCTCGGCGTATGGACATCCCTGTCGCGAAGGTCCGCAAGGTCCTCAAGATCGCGCAGGAGCCCATCTCGCTCGAGACTCCGATCGGCGAAGAGGAAGATTCGCACCTCGGCGACTTCATCGAAGACCGCATGGCCGTCTCGCCCAGCGATGCCGTCATCTCGGTCAACCTGAAGGAGTACACCTCGCAGGTCCTCCGCACCCTGACGCCGCGCGAAGAGCGCGTCATCAAGATGCGCTTCGGCCTCGAAGACGGCTCCGAACACACGCTCGAAGAGGTCGGCCAGAGCTTCCAGGTCACCCGCGAGCGCATCCGCCAGATCGAAGCCAAGGCCCTCCGCAAGCTGCGTCACCCGTCGCGCTCGCGCAAGCTCAAGGCCTTCGTCGACGGCGTCAAAGAGCTCTAACCCAACATCAACTCAGCAACACCAGAGGCCGCGAGCAATCGCGGCCTCTTTGTTTGAACTTGACACAAGCAGCCGCCGGATAAGACCGCGTGTAGGATTCTGGCCGAGGGCTCAACCAATGATCCGCAGGATTTGCCTGGCTGGAATTTTGTCTACGAACCTGGCAGTGGCGCAGATCGCAACCGCTCCGTCTTCACACAAAACGTATGCATTCGATGTCGTATCGATCAAACCGGCGCATCCCGACGGGAGCTGGCACTTCGGCTTCCGTTCCACCGGTTATTCCGCCGCCGGAGTGACTCTCGGCATGGTAATTCAGCAGGCTTACTTCGGATTCAACATGGGAGGCAAAGACGCGGTCATCCGTGCTCCAGACTGGGCTGGAAAGGACACCTGGGACATCGAGGCCAAGGTCGCGCCCGAAGATTTAGCGGAATATCAACGGGGAGGCGCGTTGAGCCCGATGGACAATCCAGTCGCTCAGCAGATGCTTCAGAGCATGCTTGCTGAACGATGCAAACTCGTCGTACACCGCGTACCGGCTGAAGTGCCAGGCTTCGCTCTCGTGCTCGCCAAGGATGGCCCTAAGCTGACCGAAGCCCCCTCAGACCAGACCCAACCATCGGGAAGCATCCGTGCCCCCGGCGGCGGCTTTCTGGTCCCATATCAGCGAGGCCAACGAGCCGTAGTTGGTTACTACGCAATGTCCATGCCCGCATTCGCGTTACATCTGCGCGGCATGGCAGGTGGCCCCGTTGTTGATCGCACCGGCCTCACCGGCAAATACAATTTCACTCTCACATGGTTGAGCCTGGATCCAAATGAGCGCGAGGGCTCTGTCTCTTTCGATGATCCGTTTCCGCTCTCTCACTGGAACTTCGCCGCCCTCGGCCTCAAGGTTGAGCAGATCCAGGTTCCCACCGAGCACATCGTCATCGACCATATTGAGAAGCCTTCGCCAAACTAGTCTTGACCAGCGGGACGATACCGCCGGATCTGCTCGATGGAGATTGGCTGATGCCAAGGTTCAAAGTCTTGAAGAGTGTCGCGCATAACATCGGTCATTCCTTTACCAGCCCGATGGATTACGCGGTTGACGATTACTCGATGGGGCACATCTTGCGCTTCGCACGGGAAACCGGGATCAACGCTCTGACCATAGATTTATTGACGGGCCACGGAACTCCAGCGTCCCTATTGAGGGAACCCATCTCTGGCTTGCCCGAGTGGTACTCGAAGATGTTTCTCAAGATAGTGCAAAGTTCTGGGTCGGACCGGGAGCTACTTCAATCGGCCACACTGACCTTGGTCTATGATCTGCAACGCAGCAAACCCGGCCCGATTCCAGATGAACCTCAGAGTCCTTTCAACTGCGATGTCTCCATAGTTGACATTCGGGGCAAAAGCTACGCTGCTCACTTCGACGGATGGTGGTATGTCGAAAGAGCGACAAGCAGCATGCCGGACGTCTCACCTGTGCACCGCTCGTGGAATCCGTTTAGTTGGCTACGATCGCGATGAGGCACCGATCTGCCACGTAACGGGCTCCGGTTTTTTGTGAAGCAGCTCGGCTTCACCAACCGTTCACGTCACCGGATCGCGAAGCCAAAGCCCTCCGCAAGCTGCGTCACCCGTCACGCTCGCGCAAGCTCAAGGCCTTCGTCGACGGCGTCAAAGAGCTCTAACCCAACATCAACTCAGCAACAGCGAGAGGCCGCGAGCAATCGCGGCCTCTTTATTTCGAGTGAATAGAGCGCAATTCACGACGATTGACTCAGATTCTCCATCGCTCACATTGTCGTAAGGAGCCTATCGATGTTGCTGTGCAACAACCGAGTAGTTGCTTCATCTGTATCGAACCCATAGCGGCAAAGCCGAATGTGGCCGCGCTGATCGACGACGAGAAGGAGCGGCAGTCCCTCATTGTGTAGCTTGCTGCTCAGTTCGAGATAGGGTGTACCCGGATCAAGCGCAATCGGCATCGTAATCTGTTTGCGCTTCAGGAAATGCGTGATCTTTTCCTGCGTGTCCCCTTCGATCTCGGGGTTGACCAGCAAAAAGCGGACCTTGGCATTCCCTGAATACTCTTTATAGGTCCTCTCCAATGAGGGAAGCTCAGCAATACAAGCACCGCACCACGTTCCCCAAAAATCTAAGACAGTGACATGTCCCTGAAGTTCGGATGGACCGATCGGCGTCCCGTCCAACGCGGTTAGCTTCAGGTCGGGTAAGGGCATGTCAAAGCCGGATTGTGCATTTGAAGCCTGCAGAAACCGGGCTTTTCTATCGATAGACCGCAAGATTCGGAAGCCACACACCCAGGTCGCTACGACGCACCCCACGGAAACCACAACAGTAGCGAAGGAAAAGAGCCGACGCCGTTCACGCCATAGAGCCGTGCTTTGGGCGCCCAAGGATGTGATGACAAGAATAGACGCAAATCCAATCCATAGCGCGCCCGAAGGACGGCCTAACATATATCTCCATCCTCTGAGATCGGGAGACAGGGTATACAGGGCGATAACGAAGCCGGGAACACCCATACCGACCCCCGCCAGCAGGCCATGCCAGCATGCGTGGCTCCGTGCAGATCTCCCCGCCACAATCGCAAGAAGAATCACTGAGAGGCATAGAAGGTCGCCGAGCAGCGGTGTGCCGAAGATGTTCCGAAGATGAAACGTCGTCAAAACTCGGATCAACGCTATAAGAACGATCAGAACCAACAGTCCGGTGAGAAGAGCGCGGAGAGCGCCGTTGCGACCTTGCACCATTTTTTACAACCCCAGTCGACACTACTCACAAATCGGCTTATCTTCATTGCTCGCAACTAAATAGTCAAGGATGCGCACGATGACAGACTGGTTCGCGCGCCCAGCAACAGCTCAGAGGCCGCGAGCAATCGCGGCCTCTTCTTACTCGCCCGCGCACCTTTACCACGAATGGGTTATCGACCGCTGGCCTATATGATGGATTCAACGCAATCAATCGCAGAGAGTCCGCCCCTGGAACCCCGGAAGATGCTGCAGTCATCTGAGAAGCCGAACCATTCCACACATCCTAAGAGTCGCATTCACAGCTCGGGAGAGATGGCGGAGCTGGTGCGAAACTTCGACTGGGCGCAGACTCCGGTGGGTGCCATCGAAGACTGGCCGGAACTTCTGCTGAACACGGTAAACACGCTGCTGAGCTCAAGGCAGCCGATGTTCCTGTGGTGGGGTGAGGACCTCATTCAGTTCTATAACGACGCCTACCGGCCGTGTATAGGTGCGGACAAGCATCCTTCCGCGCTGGGGCAGCGTGGCTCCGAGTGCTGGTCAGAGATTTGGGACGTCATCGGCCCGCTGATTGAAAACGTGATGACCAAGGGCGAGGCCTGCTGGAGTGAGGACCAGCTGATCCCGATCTATCGCGACGGCAAACTGGTCGATGTCTACTGGACCTTCAGTTACAGCCCCGTGTGGGACGCAGCGGGAAACGTCTGCGGCACCCTGGTCGTCTGTTCCGATACGACTGGGAGGATTCAAGCTGAGAAAGCCATCCTCACCGAACGATCCCGGCTCCTCGAGGTGCTGCGGCAGGCCCCGGCCTTCTTTGCCTTGTTGCAGGGTCCGGATCATGTAATCACCATCGTCAATTCGCTGTATCTGCGTTTGGTGAATCACCGCGACGTCGTTGGGAAGCCTGTTCGTGCGGCACTCCCCGAGGCGGCTGAGCAGGGGTACCTCGAAATTCTGGATCGCGTTTATCAAGGCGAACCGTATGTAGGGCAGGGCGCTCGATTGGACGTGTACGCCGGAGAGGGTGTTCCGCCAGACGAGCGTTACCTTGATTTCATCTACCAGCCTTTGCGTGAGGGCGACGACACTATCTCCGGCATCATCGTTCTGGGCGTCGACGTCACCGATCGGAAACGGGCACAGGATGTGCTGCTGCAAACCGAGAAGCTGGCTGCGGTCGGGCGGCTTGCGAGCTCTATCGCGCACGAGATCAATAATCCGCTTGAATCGGTGACAAATCTCCTCTACCTGGCGCACCAGACCGCCGATGATCCCGAAACTCGCGGATACCTCGCAATGGCCGATGTGGAGCTGCGGAGAATGTCTTCCATCACCAACCAGACCTTGCGGTTTCACCGGCAAAGAACCAGCCCTGCGCCTATACAGCCGGGAGTCCTTCTCGAGAATGCGCTCTCGATCTATCAGGGGCGTTTGATTAACTCCAGCATCGAGACCTCTACCCGTATACGTGCAAGCCGCCCGCTGGTCTGCTTCGATGGTGAGATTCGGCAGGTGCTCAACAATCTTGTCGGCAATGCGATTGACGCGATGGCCGGTTCCGGCGGAAGGCTTTCGCTGCGAAGCCGGGAAGGAACGGACTGGGCTTCCGGAGCCAGCGGCATCGTCTTTACGGTTGCAGACACAGGGGTGGGAATGAGCCCCGAAACGGCATCCCGGATATTTGAGCCCTTCTTCACCACCAAGGGACTGAGTGGAACTGGGCTGGGATTATGGATAAGCCATGACATTATCCAGCGGCATCGGGGCAGGCTCAAGGTGAGATCGACCACAAAGCGCGGCCGGTCGGGTACAACCTTCACGCTTTTCCTGCCTTTCCGCTGCGACGACATCAAGGACATCTAAAACCTTCGAAAGGCGCGCTTTTCAGCGGGCCTTTTCTCTTTCTACCCGGTCTCGCTGCCCCTCTTCTCTCGAGATTCTCTCCCGGACCGCCCTTGCGTCCCAAAACGGGAATCACCCCCCTGTGCAGGTAACGTTACCCATCTGGTTGCCCCGGTCCAACGAACGTTATGCTCCCGAACCCAAAGTGGCAATAGTCGCGGGGCGAGGTTTGCACCAGACTGTGTGAGTGCCATTTCGGGAATCCACTTCCCCACATAGGAGTTTCTCCGTCAAATGAGGCCCGCTCGACTCGCCCTGTTCCTGCCCCTGGTTGCCTGCGGATGTAGCAGCATCTCCAGTCCGACCGCGTCCCCGAACTTCACTGTGGCCGCAGCACCAACAACTCTCGCGTTGCAGAGTGGCGGCGCGCCGCGTGCGCTCACCGTCACGGTTAACCCCGTCGATGGCTTTGCCTCGCCGGTTACAGTTGCGCTTTCGGGGCTACCCACCGGTATCACCGCCTCCCCCGCGACCCTCTCTGTGGCCCCTGGGCAGCTTGCGCAATTCCAGTTGAGCGCAGCCAAGTCGACACCCACCGTCTCCTCGGCTCCCGTCACCGTTATGGCTACCAGCGGCACAATGAGCAGCAGCGCGGTGGCAACGCTTGCCATCACCAGCGCGCCCACTCCGGACTTCTCCCTTGCCGCCTCGCCCACATCTCTCTCGCTTCAGGCCGGAGGCTCGGCTCGCTCCGTCACGGTCACCGTCGACCCGGTGAACGGCTTCACCGATCCCGTCAGCGTTTCGCTCACGGGACTTCCCGCCGGCGTGACTGCCACGCCCGCAACAGTCTCTGTCACCCCGGGCCAGCTCGCGCAGTTCCAGGTGAGCGCTTCCAAGTCGGCCGCCACAACCTCCTCGGCCTCCATCACCGTCACGGGCGCCGACGGCTCACTGAGCCATACGGCCGCGACGGCGCTGGCCATCACGTCCGCGTCGGTTCCGGACTTCTCGCTCACCAGTGCGCCCACCGCTATCTCGCTGCAGGCCGGTGGTTCGGCCCGCTCCGTGACGGTCACCGTTGACCCGGTGAACGGCTTTACTGATCCCGTCAGCGTCTCGCTCACCGGACTTCCGGCGGGCGTCACTGCCACCCCCGCAACAGTCTCTGTCACCCCGGGCCAGCTCGCGCAATTCCAGGTGAGCGCGTCCAAGTCCGCCGCCACAACCTCTTCGGCCTCCATCACCGTTACGGGTGCCGACGGCTCGCTGACCCACACGGCCGCGACAGCGCTGGCCATTACGTCCGCATCGGTTCCGGACTTCTCGCTCACCAGTGCGCCCGCCGCTCTCTCGCTACAGGCCGGCGGCACGCCTCGCTCGTTCACGGTCACGGTCAACCCGGTAAACGGCTTCACCGATCCCGTCAGTGTTTCGCTCACCGGACTTCCGGCGGGCGTCACTGCCACGCCTGCCTCACTCTCGGTTGCTCCGGGTCAGCTCGCGCAGTTCCAGTTGAGCGCAGCCAGCTCGACAGCAACAACCTCCTCGGCCTCCATCACCGTCACGGGCGCGGACGGCTCGCTGACCCACACCGGCGCGACTCCTCTGGCCATCACCGCAGCGGCGAACGTCGTCTCCAATGCCTCGCTCAGCGCCACCAGTTATGACTTTGGCGGCAACCTTGTCGGCTCCACGCTGACCAAAACGGTCGTGACGGTCACCAATACAGGAACAGCGGCCGTCACGCTCAATCCCTCGGTATCGGGCGATCCCAGCTACTCCATCGCCGCCGGCTCATGCGGCACAAGCCTTGCTGCGGGCGCCAGTTGCTCGGAGTCGGTGAGCTATGCGCCCACCACAGCCTCCGGTAGCACACCGCAGACAGCCACGCTGAATCTTGGCCTTGGCAACGTCCCGGCAGGCACCGCACAGACCGTCTCACTCACCGGCATCTCCGCGGTGCTCGCGCAGGGAACAGTCACCAGCAGCAACAACCCGCAGGTGGCTCTCTACACGATGACTCTGCCGTTTCCCGGCTCTGTTACCGTCAACTTCGGCAAGGACACCAACTACGGCCTGCAGACCTGGACGCAATCCACCACGCAGGCTGGCGGCTCCGTCAGCATCTATGTTGCCGGCATGCAGGGCAATACCGCCTACCACATGCAGGCCTCAGTCCAGCTTCAGAACGGCATCTCGGCCACCGACATCGATCACACCTTCACCACCGGGAAGCCGCTGCTGTCGCCGAACCTCACCGTCACCACCACTGCCGGCCTTACCCCACAGTCGGGGCTTGAGGAGCTCACGCTTCTGGCCGGCTCCATGGTCGGGATTGCAACCACCGATCTGCAGGGCAACGTTGTCTGGTCCTATACCCTGCCAAACTCGCCATCCACCGATGACATCGAGGGCGTCAAGCAACTGCCTAACGGCAATTTCGTGATCGGCATCGGCCAAGGCTCGTCGTACCCGATCATCAGCGGCAGCGCTCCTGGTCCGGGCACCGTTGTCGCCATCCGCGAGATCGATCTCGCAGGCAACATCGTTCGCGAAATCTCGGCCGCGGATCTCACCGATGAACTCAAAGCCGCCGGCTACAACATCATCCTGCAGCAGTTCCACCACGAGGTAACGCCGCTGCCCAACGGGCACATCCTGGTCCTCGCCAACACAACACAAACGTTCACGAATCTCCCCGGCTATCCCGGAAATACCAACGTGCTCGGTGATGTCATCATCGATCTCGATCAGAATCTTCAGCCCGCCTGGGTCTGGAACGAGTTTGATCACTTCGATGTGAACCGTCATCCGATGCAATTCCCGGACTGGACGCACACCAACGCCATCGTCTACTCCCCGGACGACCACAACATCCTCGTGTCCATCCGGCATCAGAACTGGGTCGTCAAGGTCGACTACGAGGACGGCGCCGGCTCCGGCAAAGTTCTCTGGCGCCTCGGTGAGGGCGGCGACTTCACCCTCCAGGGCGGCACGGATCCGACCGACTGGCAGTACGCGCAGCACATGCCCCACATCGTCGGGCCCACCAGTGCCGGCATCTTCTCGCTGATCCTCATGGACAACGGAGACGATCGCATCTTCCCGGATGGCGGCCAGTGTGGCACCGGCTCCGAACCCGCCTGCTACTCCACCATTCCGGTCTTCCAGATCAACGAGACCGCTATGACGGCCACACTCACCTTCCACCAGATTCTGCCAACCAGCCTCTATAACTTCTGGGGTGGCAACGCAGAGCAGCTGGCGAACGGTAACTACGAGTACGACATCTCCGGCCTCGCGGCGGCCTCCGACATCTTCGAGATCACGCCCGACAACACCAACCCCACCACCGTCTGGCACATGCACCTGAGCGGCGCAAACGCCTACCGCGGCTTCCGCGTCCCCAGCATGTACCCCGGCGTTCAGTGGTAAACAACTTCAACTCACACAAAGAGGCCGCGAGCAATCGCGGCCTCTTTGTTGTTGCGATTGCACCAGCTGTCCAGGCGTCCGGTCCTTTGCCTCGATCGGGAATTATCTGGTGGCCTGACACGAAGGTTCGTCAAGCGCTTTGTTGCGCAGACGAAACCATCGCCTCACTAACTTTCTCTCTCACTATCAACTCTTCCACGCGGCGCTTCACCTCGTCACGAACCGCGCGAACCTCCTCGACAGGCAAGCCCTTCGGATCCCGCAGCGGCCAGTCGTCGCGACGCAGGCCGGGAACAAACGGGCACTGGTCACCGCAGCCCATGGTGATGAGAAGCTGCGCGTCTTTTGCCAACTCCTCCGTAAGCTTTTGAGGCTTCGCATCGCTGAGATCGATTCCAACCTCCTGCATAACTGCCCGCACCTCGGGGTGAACGCGCTCGCCCGGTTGCGTGCCCGCCGATATGGCCCGCGCCTTATCCGAATCGGCAAGCTGGTTGAAGAACGCGGCGGCCATCTGCGACCGCCCTGCGTTATGAACACACGCGAAAATAACCTTCAGCATCTCCGGGCTCCTATGCGCAGCACGATGGCCCGCAGCATGCGGCAGGTGTCGCAGCGGCTTCGGGATCCTTCGTCGGCTTGATCGCGTAGACCTTCACGCTTGCGGCTGCCGTGTTCACGTCGTACTTCGAGAGCAAGTCCGATAATTCAGCATGGAGCGTCGGCGTATCCCCTGCCGGTGAGCAGCACGAACTTCCATCCATGCCAGGCGAGCAGCAGCCGGACTGATTCTCGACCTTCGCATACGCATTGAGGTCACTTCCGCTGTCTACGATTTCGACGTGCTCGAACCCTGCGGCCAGCAACCCGGCGCGGTACTCTTCAATCCTGATCGCTCCCGCAATGCAGCCCACGTAGGCTGCCATGCTGCGCGCCACGGCCTGCGGCAACTCGCCCTTCAGAGCAATGTCACTCACAGCAAAGCGTCCGCCCGGCTTGAGCACTCGCGCAATCTCACGAAACACGGCAGATTTGTCCGGCGCCAGGTTGATGACGCAGTTCGAGATGACACAATCAACCGAGGCATCAGGAAGCGGTATGCGGTCGATCGTCGATTCGTAAAACTCAACGTTCGTATATCCACCCCCTGCCGCGTTCGCACGTGCCCGTTCAATCATCGCCGGTGTCATATCGATCCCGATAGCGCGGCCCTCCGGCCCAACCTTCTTCGCCGCGAGAAAGACATCCAAACCGCCGCCGGAGCCCAGGTCTACCACCACCTCGCCGGGACGCAGATTCGCGGTTGCCGTGGGATTCCCGCACGACAAGCCCATGTTTGCCTCTGCCGGGATCGAGGTCAGTTCCTCCGCCGTGTAGCCGAACGCCTCAGCGACGGCCTTCACGCCTGCATCGTTGGTTGAAAGACTGCTCTCCGCTACAGCTCCATACTTCGACCGCACCGAATCAAGAATCTGCTCCATGACAACAACCTCCAGCGACATATTCGCCATGGTGAATATATGGGTTGCGGAACAAATTCGTCAAGGCGTATATATAATGTATGGCTCCCAAGGCAGCTTTCGACATGCAGCAGTTCTTCCAGGCGCTCGGAGATAACACGCGCCTCCGGCTGCTCAACCTCATGGCGGATCAGGAGGTTTGCGTCTGCTATTTCGTTGAGATCCTTGGCGGACTTCAGCCGAAAATCTCCCGGCACCTCGCCTATCTGCGGAATGCGGGCATCGTCTCAGCGCGGCGCGAAGGCAAGTGGATGCACTACAGGATTGTGATGCCGCCACACGCAGGAGCTACGCAGATTCTCCGCCAGACGCTCGACTGGCTGAAGGAAGATAAGGCGATGCAGGCAGACCGCGCGCGGCTCGCAAAGGCCTGCTGTGCGCCGGCCAGATACGATCTCGAGGGAGCTCCACTGCCCACGCGCTTATCGCAGAGGCGTGCATCTGCAGCGGCAGGTTGCGAGATGAAATGAAAATTTCCCCCCGCACCGTGACCCTGCCGGCGTAAGCTCTGGAGACATCTTCGTCCGAGGAGACCCTATGGCTTCCATCACTGGATTTGGCGGAATATTCCTGCGCGCCAACAATCCGAAAGCTCTGTACGCGTGGTACGAGCAGCATCTCGGTGTCGTAAAGTCCGACGGAGCGTTTCGATTCCCTGCGCCGACCCAGGGCGCCCAGGTCATCTTCGCCTTGTTCAAACAAGACGACGCCTACTTCCCTCCGGCACAAAAAGCCATGCTCAATCTGCAGGTCGACGACCTCGATGGTTTGCTCGACCGCCTGATCGCCGAAGGGGTCACCGTCGATCCGAAGCGCGACAGCTACGACTTCGGAAAGTTTGGCTGGATCACCGATCCCGAAGGAAATCGCATCGAGCTTTGGCAGCCCATCGGCGACTAACCCATACCGAGCCGCGACGACCGGCGTGTATAGTGCTCTCATTTCCCGCGAGAGTTATGAGACGTCATCGAATTCCAAGGCCATCGCCGACCTTCGTTGCATCGTGCGGCTTGCTCATTGTCCTGTCGCTTGTTGGCGTGAAGCCTGCGCTATCGCAGACACCTGCTCAAATCGGCAACCCCACGATCACTCTCACCGGTCCATGGAAATTCCAGATCGGCGACTCGCCCCTCGATCCAGTCACACACAAGCCGCTGTGGGCTGATCCTTCCTTCGATGATTCACGCTGGGAGAACGTCGATCTCACGCCGAACGGATCGGCAGACCCCTTCACAAACGATCCGCGATATGTCCGTGGCTGGACAGCAACAGGCCACCTGAACGACTGGGGCTGGGCGTGGTACCGCATCCGCGTTCCCGTACTGGCTCTGCCGGGCACGCCGATATCCTTTGCCACCTTCGGCTGGGTGGATGGCGCGGATGATGGCTACCAGATATTTTCAGACGGAAATCTGATGGGCAGTTGGGGAGACTTCCGCAACCAGAATGACCCGACCGTCTACTTCACTCAACCCGCCACCTTCTCTCTATTTCGCGCAACTGGAACTCCGCAGCAAGTAACGCTCGCCCTTCGCTTCTGGTTGAGCCCGGTCAGGCTCGCATACCACCCCTTTGTTGGCGGACTCCACTACGCTCCGCTTCTCGGAGAATCGTCTGCAGTCAACGCCGCCGCTGACATTTCGCTTCTGCAGAATCTTCGCCTGCAGGCTTTCCCGCCCTTCGATGTTTGCCTTGGCCTCTTTATGGCCATCGTCATCGCCAGTCTCGTCTTCTTCGACCGCTCGGATCGCGTTTATCTCTGGGTTGCAGGCGCTCTTCTACTCGATGTCATCAACGAGTTCGTATTTTTCCTTGCCAACTTCACGCAACTCGTCAGCCTTCGAATGTTCTTCGTCGAACTGGAAGCATTCTCGGCTCCGCTCATTCTCGGCGCATGGGGAATGGTCTGGTGGCTTTGGTTTCAACGGAAACCGGCCTGGGCTCCCAAGGCATTAGCTATCGGAACATGCATCTACATGACGGTCGGGCTATTCGGGCACGATCTCCTTTTTGAATTTGTGCCGCACTCCGTCAGCGCGGTGGTCGAAACTCTGTCATTACCCTGCGCACTCTTCCTCATTGTCATGCTGCTCGTCATCGTGTGGTCGGGCTTAAGGGCGCACAGACGCGAGGGATGGTTTGTAATTCCTGCGGTTGTTTTTCTGATCTTCGGCCAATTACAGGCGGTACTCATCAAGCTGCATTTTCACGGCTGGGTGATTGTGCATGGTGTCATGTTGTTTTACTCCAACATCGCCAATCTCCTTAATATCGCCGCCATTTCAGTGCTCCTCATCCGGCGCCTGCTTCAGTCGCTGCAACGGCAGCGCGAAACAGCCATCGATATCAAGAACGCCCAAGAGGTCCAGCAGGTCATTCTGCCCGAAGCCCGCACGGTGCTGCCCGGCCTCGTCATCGAAAGCGAATACCGTCCCGCACGCGAAGTCGGTGGAGACTTCTTCCAGATCATTCCCAACCAGGCCGACGACAGCCTGCTCATCGTAGCGGGCGATGTAACCGGCAAAGGCCTCAAAGCCGGCATGCTTGTCGCGTTGCTTGTGGGCGCCCTCCGAAGCACCGCCGATGAAAACAACGACCCAGCGTACATCCTCGAAACTCTGAACCGCCGTCTCGCAGGCCGCGCCGATGCACAAGCCACCTGCCTGGCTCTTCGCATCGCGAAGGACGGCCGCGCCGATCTCGCCAACGCCGGACACCTTGCGCCTTACCTCAACGGTGTTCCGCTGCCCATGGAAGGCGCCCTTCCGCTGGGCATGATCGATGCATTGGAGCCATCCACAATGCAGTTTCACCTGGAGGAAGATGACCGCCTTGTGCTGGTATCAGACGGCACAGCCGAAGCCACCAACGGCAAGGGCGAACTGTTCGGCTTCGATCGTCTGCAGAACCTGATCAGTTCTTCCTCAAACGCAGTTGAAGTGGCCACCGCTGCCCAGGCATTCGGTCAGGAAGATGACATCAGCGTGATCCTCATCACACGAACCCCGGTGTTGACGCCGTTGCTGGCATAAGCACAGCTCTCCGCGCCTCGACAATTCGACCTGTCACATTCGGCTTGCAACGGTTTCAGCGAACGTCCTTGCCGGCGGTGTGAGCGACAACAACACATGCGGCAGCTGGAATCCGATCATCATTCCCTGCCCGTTCTTCAACACGTACAGTCGTTTTGTGTACATCGTGAGTAGATTTAGGAAGTAAGCGGGAGACCGGATGAATCGCAGGGACTTCGTAAAATCGGCTGGCGCGAGTGGAGTCGCTTCCTTGGTCAAGAACAATAAGTCAGTTGCTGCAGGCAGAAGCAAGTCCGCGAATCCGCGGCAGGTGGTCATCATCCTCGGTGAGTCGGTTCGCTACGACATGTTGCATTGCTACCGGGACACTGGCCTCAAGACCCCGAATCTCGACCGGCTCGCGGCTGCGGGCTGCCGGTTCGACAAGGCCTACAATTGCCAGCCGGTGTGCGCACCGGCCCGTTCCTCTATCTGGACCGGCCTATATCCGCACTCCAACGGAGTCTGGGGAAACAGTATGCCGGTCGGGGAGACCGAGCACTCCATCGGCAAGCGGCTGCACGACAAGGGAATCCATTGCGCCTTCATGGGCAAATGGCATCTCAGCGGGACCGATTACTTCGACACGGGCATTCCCGCACCGGGCTGGGATCCGGCTTACTGGTATGACATGCGCACCTATCTCAATGAGCTTTCGCCCGAAGACAGGGTGCGTTCGAGAGATCCGAAAACTGCGCGAGACGGCTCCTGGACCGCCGACAAATGTTATGGCCACCGCGTCACGAATCGCGCTGTTGATTTTCTGACCAATCACACCGGTGAAGACTATCTCCTCGTCGCCGCATACGACGAGCCACACGGTCCTTCCTTATGCCCGCGCGAATATATCGACATGTACGAGCAATATCAGTTCCCGCGCAGCGTCAACGTGGACGATTCCCTGGAGAACAAGCCGGTTGAACAACGGATTTGGGCGGATGGCCGCCTCAACAAAACGCAACCACCCATTCACATGCCCCAATTCTTTGGTGCCCATACATTCATCGATCACGAAATCGGCCGGCTGTTGGATGAAATCGAGAAGTCTGCTCCCGGTGCGCTCATCATCTATACGTCGGATCATGGCGTGTTTCTCGAATCTCATCGGCTGACAGATAAGGGTCCGGTGATGTACGAGGAGATCACGCACGTCCCCTTTCTGGTGAGCTGGCCCGGACATACGCCACCGAAAAGCACCTCAAGCAGTCTCGTGTCACACATCGACCTCAACGGCACATTGATGGAATTCTTCGGCTTCGATATCCCGAAGACTCTCCAGGGAAACAGCATGCTGGCCCTGCTTCGAGACCCGGCGGCGAAGGTGCGCGACGAAGTGTTCATCGAGTGGGGACGCTACGAGGTCGATCACGACGGATTCGGTGGATATCAACCGATCCGCTGCGTTTGCGACGGACGTTACAAACTCTCCATAAACCTGCTCGTGACCGACGAACTGTACGATCTGCAGACCGACCCGAGTGAGATGAATAATCTGATCGACTCCGGAGAACACGCTGCAATCCGGAATGGGTTGCACGACAAGTTGCTGGATTGGATGAACACGTCTCGCGACCCGTTTCGCGGATACTACTGGGGCCGCAGGGCCTGGCGGCCCGAGTTTCCGGAGAAATGGGAGAACGCGGGAATGACGCGTCAACGGGAAGATGACGGGTATCTGCCGCGCGAACTCGACTATGACACGGGTCTCACAATGGTCAAGGCGACGCGGTCGAAGTAGACGGCTTGGACTCAGCGCGTTGGCTGCGGGCGGGTTCGAACAAGCGTAAATACGTGCCGCCGGGAACGAGGTGCTACGAACAGCTCACCTGTTGCGTGAGCGCTTCCGTATGCTGGTGTGCACATGAAGCTCCTCGCCGCCGCAATTCTTTCCCTCGCCATTCCTTGCTCCGCTCAGCAAGCGATCAGCTGGCGCTTCGACAACCTCACCCGAATCGGCGGCACACCCGTCACCACCATCGGCAATCCGCAGGTCGTCGACACATCCATCGGCAAGGCCATCCATTTCGAGGGCCACGGAAACACAAACAGTGATCCAGACACCGGCAACCCCACCGGCGATGCGCTCTTCCTGAACACCGCTCCGCTCACCGGTGACTCCACTTATACCTTCGAAGTCCTCTTCCGCCCATCTTCGAAAGGCGCCCCGGCCCAGCGCTTCTTCCACATGCAGGACCAGAACTCGCCATCGCGCCGCATGTTCGAGATCCGCATCGTCAACAACCAATGGTGTCTCGACACCGTCGGCATCGATCTCCGCGGCGGCCCCGAACAGCATGGCGTCATTCTCGCCTGCGACGCCCCGCATCTCCATCCGCTCGATCGCTGGTACGCCGTCGCCGCCACCTACGACGGCAAAACCCTCCGCGGATATGTCGATGGCGAGCTCCAAGGCCAGATCACCATCACCCTCGCGCCGCTGCCGCCCGGCACCACCTCGGTCGGCACACGCATCGACAAGCGCGACTTCTTCACCGGCGAAATCTACTCCGCCCGCTTCACCCGCACCGTTCTGCCACCGGCAGATTTCCTGAAAGTGCCCGCTTCACCGACGCGTTAGGTTTGCATAACGGCACCACAATCACCAAATGCCGCCAAATGCGCCCCTGTGCCGCAGCGTGTCGTTCTGCGCGAAACCCTTCCTAAGCTGTGCCTGCGCGAGCGGAGAATCTTCAAACACGCCACAGAAGTCCAACTCCGTCATTACGAAGTTTGCCCCATACCAGGGAACAAGAATGTATCGTTTCCCGGCTATCAAACTCTCAGCCGCATGCGATACCTGCACGTCTCCTGGGTCAGGCTCTACCGTAAACACAGCTCCTGGAGCCAGTGGAATCGTCCCCTTGATTGGCTGCATCAGCCGCACCTTTGCAGTCTCGATGTCCCGCGACTCCCCATAGACGTCTTGCTTCGTCGTTCCGACCGACAGCACATCCACAAGTAAGATTCGCTCCGCGTCCCGGGCCACCACGAACAGCGGGATGTCGCATGAATGCGGCGGCGGTGGCACGTCCTTATAAGGTGGTTCAGTCGTCGGATAAAGATGCCAGTCCCGCGCAATCGGCAGAACGTCCGGAATGTTCACGCAACGATGAAAGCGCGTTATGCAGGATAGGTTGTAGTCCGTGACACGCTTCAACTCCTCGGGCGAGATCGCAGGCGTGAACGTCACTTCCGCCATTAAACACATCTCACATCCGCCCGGTCTTCCCGCCTTGTAGTTTGGGTGTTGCGCGAGCTGATCGTCCGTTCCCAAAACCCACGGACCAACAGAACGACCGCGCACGAAGTCCCACCTTTGGCGAAGAGAATCGCTGGCTTTCGCTGACACCCCGATCCAATATCCATAGTCGTCTTCCTTGTTCACGGTCCGTGGCGGAACATCGAAGCCCAGCCACACGCCGCTGCGCCATATGGTGCCGTCCTGCACCACGAAGGCAACGCGCATGACAGCACCTTTCCCGCCTAGCAGTTCGTACGAACGGAACACCCAGGGGAGCCACCACCAAGTCCATTTTGAATGAACGCCTCCCTCCAGATCCGTCACAGCATCCGTGAGGGTGATTGTGTAATCGCAGTCTTCGGAGGTGCATTGCCCGTCAGAGTGCCCCCACGCTCCCCATCGATTCATCAAACGCTGCGCGTCCGCCCACTTACTCTGGTGCAGCCGGATCGACTGGAAGTCCGCAAGCAGCCGCTCCGCGCGGTGCCGCAACAGATGCTCCTGCAACTGAGCAAAACAGAATGCAACGAAGAACAGGGCAAAGACCACAACCACGACAGTACGGCCGATCGCCAGCAAACGTACCTTCGAGGTCACAGGACTCTGCTTGCCTCACGCTTCATGCGACCACTATGTAGCATGCTACATCAAACCGTGTCAAACAGACTGGGGGGGTCCTGAGCACTTTTAGACACACCTGTCTCTTTGTTCGCCACAGGTCCGGACCTAAAAGTCTCTGTTCTGAAGATTTTGCGCAATATTAGGGGGAGGGGCACCCGCCCTCATTTCAACCCAAATGCCACCAATCGATCCGGCTGCTTGCCATCATCCGAGCCCGTCGCCACGACCAGAAACTGCCGCCTCTTCACCAGGTAGGTCATCGGCGTCCCGGTTGCCGGAGCCCGCAACTGCCCCTCCCACAACTCCCGTCCGGTCGCCGCGTCGTAGGCCCGCAGGAACGCATCCCTCGACGCACCCACAAACACCAGCCCACCCGCTGTCACCACTGGCCCACCCATCCCAATCGACCCCGCCCGCCCCGCCATCCTCCCATGCGTCACCGACCACACCTGCTTCCCCGTGTTCAGGTCGGTCGCTACAACCCGCCCATAAGGCGCGCCACCACACGGCGTCCCATTCGGCCCGACCAGCGCCGCCATATTTACGGCATACGGCGTTCCCCCCATCAACATCCCCCCACCCCCCAGCGCTGCATCCGGCGGCCGAAACAGGCCTGATTTCAGCTGATCTCGCGGGCTCGTTGAGCTCTTCTCTGCACCCTTCGGTGCGCCCTCGCTCAGCCACACCAGGTACGCCATCGAGTTCACCCGCACGTACATCACACCGGTCGTCGGATCAAAAGCCCCGGACCCCCAGTTCGGCCCACCCAGCGACGCCGGATAGATCACCGTCCCCGCCATCGAAGGAGGCGTGAACGGGCCTTCGTACCGGACGTCTTTCATGAGCCGCTCACAAAAATCCTGATCGGAAGCATCAGTGGCTGCCATCTGATCCACTTTGAACTGCATGGATAACAGCGGCTCGACTGCAGAAAACGGCTGCGTCGGCCAGGTCTGCTCTCCCGCGATATCGCTCTGCGGAACGGAACGTTCTTCGATGGGGAACAGCGCCTCGCCATTGAGGCGATTGAACACATAAATCATGCCCGTCTTATTCATCACTGCAACCGCAGGCACCTTTCGGTGCCACATGAACAGGAGCGGCTGCGACGCCGTGTCGTAGTCCCAGAGGTCGTGGTGAACAAGCTGAAACGCCCACACCTTCTCGCCCGTTGACGCTCGCAGCGCCACGATGGAGTCGGCATCGCGGTTATCGCCGGGCCGCATGCCGCCGAAGTAGTCCACTGAGGGACTGCTCGTCGGTACGAACACCAAGTCATGCTCGGCGTCCGCGGCCAGCGGCGCCCAGGCATTTCCCGCTCCACTCTTGTGCGGCCCCGGCCCGTTCACCGAAGCCAAGGGCTCCCACTCCCACAACGGTTTACCGGAACGCACATCAAACGCGCGTACCGCACCGGAAGGCGTGTCGATGTTCTGGTTGTCCGCGATCGATGAGCCGAGGATCACTCGATCTCCAACCACCACCGGCGGCGACGTGTAGTACAGATAGTCCTTGTTCGGCAGGTACAGACCAACGCTAAGGTCGACTGCGCCGGCGTTGCCAAACCCCTTGCACGTTGCGCTGGTTCGCGCATCGAGGGCAATCAGCCGCCGATCCAATGTAGCCACGAGCACGCGATCGGAGCACGTTGCACCGCCGTGCCGGTCATGCCACACCGCCACGCCGCGAGAGGTCCCGATGTAGTGGACATCTGCATCCTTCACACCGGGGTCGAATGTCCACAGTACCTTTCCGGTCGTGGCATCGACAGCAAGCACCACATCCTTGGGCGTCGTCAGGAAGAGCGCTCCTCGCCAGAGCACCGGAGTCGCCTCGAAGCTGCCGCGCGGCCTGTCTCCTTCGTACTGGCGGACGTCCAGCGACCAGACCTGCCGGAGCTGCGCGACATTGCGGCGGTTGATCTGCGCTGCAGCCGAGTACCGCTGGCCTTCGAGCGTTCCGCCGTACTCCGGCCATCCCGGCTCAATCCTTTTCCGGGCACCGGTTTGGCTCCAGCCAGCGATTGCGAAACAGGCCAGCAAGCCCACAGCTAACCAGTTCATTCGTCAGCTCCTACTTCGCCCATGGCGTTACAATCTCAGATGGGCATCCAGCCGACCAAGGAGCCGATCGATGACCTGGTTCAAGCGCGACGAACACGAGATTGTCCCGCCCTCCGACCACGAGGTTCGAACGGAGGGGCTCTGGACCAAGTGCCCGCAATGCGGCAAGCCCATCTGGAATGCGGACCTTGAGGCTAACCTGCAGGTTTGTCCTTACTGCAGCAATCATTTCAAGATAGGCGCGCGTGAACGGATCGAGATGCTTCTTGACCCCGGCTATGAGCTTGTGGACGGCGACCTGCGCTCGACCGACCCGCTCAACTTTTCTGATCTGAAGCCATACAAGGCACGCCTGCAACAGGCGCAGAAGAAGACCGGCCTGAATGACGCCATCGTGAATGCGGTTGGCAAGATCAATGGGCTGGATGTCGTTGTCTCCGCGATGGAGTACAGCTTTATTGGCGGATCGATGGGCGCGGTGGTGGGCGAAACCATTGCACGCGCCGTAGACCGCGCTTTGGAGAGCCGCACACCGCTGATTATCGTGTCAGCGTCTGGCGGCGCGCGCATGATGGAGGGCATCGCCTCGCTTATGCAGCTTGCCAAGATCTCTGCTGCCCTGGCGAAGCTGGACGAAGCACGGATTCCCTACATCTCGCTGATGACCGACCCGACAACTGGCGGCGTGACAGCCAGTTTTGCGATGCTAGGCGATCTGAATATTGCGGAACCGGGCGCGCTGATCGGCTTCGCCGGGCCGCGCGTGATTGAGCAGACAATCCGGCAGAAGCTGCCTGAGGGATTCCAACGCTCGGAGTTCCTTCTGGAGCACGGATTCCTGGATGCGATTGTGTCGCGCAAAGAGCTTAAGGCGTATCTTGCGAATGCGATCGACTGGATGAGCCACCGCGAGGTTGTGGAACTGGAAAGCGCAGCTCCCGCGGACACGACCGCCGCCGCAGCCGATTAGCAGTGGACGAGGCACGGCCTTCACGCACCGCGCTTCGTGTGGCCATGCGGCGCGCGGCGCACCAGCTCCACGACGAACGCCCGCTTGTCTTCGAAGATCCCTTCGCAGTCAGGATTCTGCCGCCGGAGATTCGGCTCGAGCTGCAGCGCACACCGGCAGCATCGCGTAAACCGTTCTCCGCCGCGATGCGAGCGTTTATGGTGTGCCGCGCGCGGTTTGCAGAGGATGTGCTGGCTGATGGCGTTCGCGAGCAAGGCGTGCAGCAAGCGTTGATTCTCGGTGCCGGGCTTGATACGTTCGCGCTCCGCAACCCTTTTTCGAATCTTCGCGTGTTCGAGGTCGACCATCCTGCGACGCAATCCTGGAAGCGCGAACTGCTGACTGCGGCGGAGCTGACGGTTCCGGATAACCTGCATTTTGTTCCGGTAGATTTCGAGCGTCAGTCGCTTCGACAGCAGCTTTTGCATGCCGGCTTCGATTTCAATGTGCCTACAGCGATTGCATGGCTTGGTGTTGTGCCGTATCTCACGGCGGAGGCATTCGCTGCGAGTGCACGTGTTCTCGGCCGCTTGCCTGCGGGGTCAAGCCTGGTGTTCGATTACTCACTTCCGCGCGAGGCGCTGCCGCCGGTTGAGCAGCTAATGCTCGATTCGCTCTCCGCTCGATTGGCGCAGGCGGGTGAACCCTTCCAGATCTTCTTCACGCCAGAGTCGCTCGCCGAGGAGCTGGCTCGTTACAACCTGGCAGTGGTTGAAGATCTCGATTCGCCGGCGCTCAATGCGCGGTATCTTGCCGGCCGCAAAGACGGACTGCATCTGCGTGGGCGTGCGGGGCGGCTGTGTCATGCGCAGGTCGGGGCAGCTCGCGAGACAATGAACAAATGACCTACGACGAAGTGCTGGCGCGGCTGGCGACGATGGGTCCCGAGCTCCGCACAGGCAAAGCCGGTGTGCCGCGCAAGTGGTCGCTGGAACACATTCGTATACTGCTGCACGCGCTCGGCGATCCGCATCGCGGGTTTCGCTCCGTGCTGATCGCGGGCACGAACGGCAAGGGCTCAACGGCCGCGACGCTGGCCTCGATCCTGAACGCAGCCGGCCTGCGCACCGGGCTTTATACATCGCCGCACCTCTTGCGCGTGAACGAGCGCATTCGGCTCTCGACCGGCAATCCATCGCAGCTTACTGAGATCTCCGACGCTGATTTCGCGCTTCTGTTTACGCTCGTGGATGAGACGGCGGCGAAGCTCGTGAATGAAGGCGAGCTTCCCTATCCGCCGAGCTTTTTCGAGCTTCTGACTGCGATTGCGTTCTGCTTCTACGCGGAGCAACGAATTGATATCGCCGTGCTCGAGGTTGGGCTGGGCGGCCGACTCGATGCGACCAACGTTGTTGAGCCGATGGTGTCGATTATCACGGACATTGGCCTGGATCATGTTGAGTTCCTGGGGAACACGCTGAGATCGATTGCCACAGAGAAGGCTGGGATTTTGCGGCAGGATGGTGTGCTGGTCACGCTGTCACAACATCCTGAGGCCAATGCGGCTATCGGCGAAGCGGCTGTAGCACTCAATGTTCGCGGTGTGGATGCATCGCGTTGCCTGCCGCCGCGAGGCTATCTGGGCACGGTCAGCGATTCTATTGATATCAAAGCATCTCCGGACTCGCCCTGGCGCAACAAGTATGCGATATCCATTGATGGCAAAGTAATTCACGTGGATTCCCCGCTGGCGGGGCAACATCAGCAGCGGAACCTGGCGCTCGCGATTGCGGCTGCGCTGGAACTTCGAGCGAATCATAGGATTGAGATCTCGAACGAAGCCATTGAGGAGGGGATTCGCAAGACGCAATGGCCGGGACGGCTGGAATGGATTCGATCCTCCGCGGGGCATGCGCCGGTTCTGCTGGATGTTGCGCATAACCCTGCCGGTGCGTGGGCGCTGCGGGCTGCGCTTTCGCAGCTTGCGGAGGAGATGCCACGAACGTTGATCTTCTCGTGCCTTGCGGACAAACCGATTGCCGAGATGGCGCAGATTCTGTTCCCGCTATTTGACGCGTCCTCTGCTGACCCGACACGCGGCCGCGACCATATCCTGGTCACGCATATCGACAGCCCACGCGCGGCGCGCGTGGAGGAGATCCTTGCTGTAGCCGAGCGGCTGGAGATTCTCGCCGTGAGCGCGCCGGATGCAGCCAGTGCGATCCGGCAGGCGGAGACGATCACGCCGGCAGAGGGTGTGATCGTGGCGACCGGCTCGCTGTTCCTGGTGGCGGAGATTCGCGCTCAACTGCTCGCCCGGTCACAATAAGATGGAGCAGATGCCGTCCAACGAATTCCTGCAGCCGGAAGAGCACGTCGCGGCGACCGAAGCTCCGCGCAAGGTTGTGGGCGTCGGGCTTCGCTGGCTGACGTACCTGCTTGTGTGGCCTCTGATTGGGGTCGCAACGGCGTTCTTCGGGTCCATCTCGCTGGTTGCGGGCCTTTGGGACAGGTCCGGCCGACAGCAGCACGATATCGCGCGAGTGTGGGCGCGGGTGCTGCTGCGAGTTGCGCTGTCACCGGTTGTAGTCGAGGGGATGGAGAGGCTGCAGCCGCTGCGGCGCGAAGGCAGCCACCGGCCGCTGGCGGTGTATGCGTCGAATCATCTGAGCTATTACGACACGCCAATGCTGTTTGCGAAGCTGCCGTTTCAGTTCCGGATTCTGGCGAAGGCGTCGTTGTGGAAGCTGCCGTTCATTGGGTGGTATCTCCAGAGGTCGGGACAGGTGCCGATTGATCAGAGCTCGGCGCGCGCGGGTGTGGCGAGCCTGATGCGCGGGGTGAAGACGCTGGAAGCAGGTATGCCGCTGATGCTGTTTCCGGAGGGTGGGCGCTCGGCTACCGGCGAGCTGAAGCCGATGGTGTCGGGCGCGGCATGGATGGCGATCAAGGCGCAGGTGCCGCTGGTGCCACTGACGTTGATCGGAACATATGAGCTGCTGCCGATTCACACCTACACGCTGCGGCCGCGGCCGTTGAAGCTGGTGATCGGAGAGCCGATCTCGACGGCCGGGCTGACGACACGGGATGCGGATGCACTGACAAAGCGGCTGCGGGCGGTGATTCATGAGACGTACGTCGCGCACCACGGCTAGCCGATACAATCGCATTCGTGATTGCACATCTTCGCGGACAGATTCTTTCGAAGTCGCCCAGCTCGGTCATTCTTGATTGCAACGGCGTTGGTTATGAGCTCGCCATCTCGGTGACGACGTTCACGGACCTCGGCGACCAAGGGGCGGAGGCGAAGCTGCATGTGCATACCCATGTGCGCGAGGATGCGCTGGCGCTGTTCGGGTTCTCCGAACTGACGGAGAAGCGGCTGTTCGAGAAGCTGCTGACGATCTCGGGGATTGGGCCGAAGCTGGCGCTGACGGTTCTCAGCGGGATTTCGGCTGAGCGGCTGGTGGGAGCCATTCGCGGTGGAGACCATGCGACGCTGACGAAGATTCCAGGGATCGGGAAGAAGACCGCGGAGCGCGTGGTGCTGGAGCTGAAGGACAAGCTGGACGACATGACGGGCGTCGCCCCGCAGCAGACTGCGGCGCCGTCGCTCGGGGCGGTGGCGGATGATGTGTTGTCCGCGCTGGTGAACCTGGGCTATCCGCGGCCGGTGGCGCAGAAGGCGGTCGAAGCCGCGGCGAAGGACAGCGCGGTAGCGGGGGATTTCGAGAAGCTGTTCCGGGCGTCGATGTCTGCGGTGCGCTAGTTGTAGCTGCTCAACAAACGCGCCCGCGCTTGCCTGCAGAGCCGTGGCCGGGCGGGTTTTCGCCGATCCAGCGCTCGTCTACAGGCTCGCTGGCGAGTTGGTAGCGCGAATCGGAGGACAGGCGCAGGCGATTGGAGCGGTTGTCCAATCCACCATGGACTAAATCCATGCAGAAGACGACCGCGTCGCCTGGTTGGTATTCCGCGACAAGCCAACGCTCGCCAAGCTGACGGCGGACCTTGTTTGAGTCGGGCGAGAGGAAGCCGTTGTAGCCATTGGAGGTGCGCGCCTTGTCTTCTGTGCGGTTCTCGCAATAGCTGTCAACGTCGCGCTGTCCGTAGGTCTGCTGCAAGCGGGCGTTGGTGTGGCTGCCCTCCAAGACCATCAGGCCGCCGGTTTCGAAGTCGGCTTTTCCAAGCGGGACCCATGCGGTGTAGAGGCGGCGCGTGCCGCGGCCCATGTAGACGATGTCGCAATGCGACGGCGTGCCAGGGCCAGGCGAGATACAGCGCAACCATGTGAAGTCAAAGTGACGCACGGCGCCGCCGAGGAAACGATGGAAGAAGGACATCAGCTCGCCGTCTTCGGCGTAGAGCAGCTCCTGCAGCTCGGGGTTGTTCTTCTGCGCGAGCTCGGGCTGGAAGTACAGCTTTGCGCCGGGGCGGGGAACTCCGTCCATCATCGGCTTCTCGGGGTCGAGCTGGCCGGCGTCGGAGAGTTGCTGCATTACGCGGCGTCGCGCGGCGAGAACCTTTTGCGGGTCAAGCAGGCCACGCAGCAGAAGGTAGCCGTCGGTCTGCATCTGTTCCTGCAAATGGGCGATCGACGCGGTGCTCTGAGTCTCTCGCATCAGGCCGACGTATTCGTCATCCAGATGGATTCCGCAGGACCACAACTCAGGAAGCGATGCCACGGCAGCCATGGTGATTCCCTCCGTCAGAACAACATCATAGTCGTGAATGAAGACGAAAATCCAGATGAAACCGGTATCTGACGGTTTACATGCAGGGGCTAAGGAACAGCGCGGTGTCAGGCGCGCCGGCGATAGCGGACGCTGAATTGATAGCCTTGGTTCGGCGGGAAAAGCTCGGCTACCAGCTTGAGGCGCGCCGCGAGAGCTGCCGGGGCCAGAAGCGGGTACTCGCGCTCACGCAGCTCGGAGTAGTCGAAGTCGAGTGCCAAGGAGAGCAGGTAGATGGCCACGGCATCGGAGAACGCCGCTTCCAGGTAGATTCCGCGCTCCTTCTCATCGATGACCGGCTGGGCTGAAGCGGAGGCTGGCGCGTTCCCGGTCGAAAATGGCCGCGACTTTGCGGTGTAGGTCTGGATGCGCCGTTTGGGTTCGTCGCCGTTTGCGTTGGGCTCGCGGCCGAAAGCGAGATTGCGCGACTCCCAGGCGTCGAGGCTGGTCTCGCCGCGGACACCGTCGATTGCCTGCTGCCAGGCCAGCGCCGCGAAGCTCTCGGGGACACCTGCAGCATCGACGAACGCGTGCGCGACGTTGATGAAGAACTCAAAGCTCAGGGCGAAGCGGTCGCCCATCAGGCGGGTCGAGATGAAGACGCCACGGTGGCCGCTGCCGAGCTCCACATTGCGGTGACAGATCGCCGACTCGCCGAGCTCGTCGGTCCAGGCGCGCGCCACCATGGCCAGCTCCGGAGACTGTGAGGCTTTCTTTGCGAAACCTTCCGGTTCATCCGCTTGACCCGGCTCGGGGGACTCTCGCAGAGCCAGCGGCACAAAGTAGTAGGTGTTCGCTCCCAGGGCCGCGCCGATGGCCGGCGGGACGGCTTCGAGCATGCGATCGAGATCGGTACCCGGGACACCAGTCTCGCCAAATGTAGCAAAACGCAGGCCGTTAGCCGACTGCCGCACCTCTGCCTCGCGGGCCACCTGGGCCGCCCGCACCAGTTCCTCGCGCCGAACTGTGTTGGTTGTTAGTACGCCCTGCAGGCCTTCTGCCATCAGGTTTATTCTACTTGAGATGGAAAGTATTCACGATGTTGCGCGCGCGCGCCGCGAAGGCGTCTTCCTCGGCATTCCGCTTGGCGATCTTGGCTGGTTTTCTTCGCTTTTGATGGGAATGGCGACGGGTTTTGCAGCGTTTTTTGCGACTACGTTTTTCAGCATCATGACACTGCTGGTTTACCGCATTTCCAGCGGGCACAATCCGGACTTCGCAATCGCCTACCGCGATGTCGGTTTCCCGGTTGGGGTGGTTGTGTTGATCGCGGCGCTCAGCTATCTCGGCTTCCTGTATGCCCGCCGGATGCGCCGCCGCCACGCGCAGCAGAGCTAAGCCACAGAGCATCCTCAGGTTTTCCGAGACTTTTTCCAAGGCACCACGTAAACTCCTCATCTGCAAGATTTCCATCTTCACTGCACCTCCAGGAGTTTGCTAGATGTCCTTCGTGCGCTGTTCTTCGGCCGTGACCGCCTGCGCGGCCGCTCTCATCCTGTGTTGCTCCGCCCATGCCCAGAAGAAGCGGTCTGCGGCTCCGGAAGCTGCCGAGAAGCCTGTTCCGAGCTACTACGGACCGCAGCCGGCGACGGAAGACATTGATCTGAACATGTATGCCCGCATCCGCGAGGAGGGCTTCCAGCACGGCAAGGTGATGCAGTTCGGCGATGCGCTGGCGAACGGGATTGGGCCGCGCCTGACCGGCTCGCCAAACATGAAGAAGGCGAACGAGTGGACGCGCGATACGCTGACCGCCATCGGCCTTTCGAACGCGCACCTGGAGGACTGGGGCGACTTCGGCATGGGGTGGCAGCAGATCAACACCTGGGCGCGCATGGTCTCGCCGGATCCTGAGCCGCTGTGGATGCAGGCCGCGCCGTGGTCTCCGGCGACGAACGGCGCCGTCACGGGCGAGATTGCGTACGTCGTGCTGACGGATGCTGCCGATCTGAACAAGTGGAAGGGCAAGCTGAAGGGGAAGATCGTTCTGCTGGGCGCTATGCGGCCGACGCCGGACATCACTGAGCCGCTGTTTCATCGCTACACCGATGAAGAGTTGAAGGACATGGAAAGCGCGGAGCAGCAGGGCCCACGGCGTGCGCAGGCTGGCCCGCCACAGACAATTGAGCAGCGCATGGCCGAGCGCACCCGTCTGCTGCGGTTGCGTCAGCAGGCTTTGAAATTGTTTAGCGATGAAGGCGTGATTGCGATCATCACGCCCACACGCGATGGCGGCGATGGAGGCGGCACCGGCATCATCTTCGACGACAACGGCGCAAACCTTGTTCGCGATGCGCAGAAGCCGGAGAACGCGGTCAAGATTCCGAACGCCGTGATGATGATCGAGCACTACAACCGGCTCGCGCATCTCGCCGAGGCCCATGTGCCGGTCACGCTCGAGGTGAACATTGACACAAAGATCACTGGCGATCACGAGCACGGATTCGACACCGTCGCGGAGATTCCGGGAACCGATCCGAAATTGAAGGACCAGGTGGTAATGGTCGGCGGCCATCTCGACAGCTGGATTTCAGGCACGGGAGCGACCGACAACGGCGCGGGCACGATTGTCGCGATGGAGGCTGTCCGGATCCTGAAGGCGCTGGACGTTCACCCGCGCCGGACGATTCGCATTGCGCTGTGGTCCGGAGAAGAAGAAGGTCTGTACGGATCGCAGGGTTACGTGAAGCAGCACTTCGGCACCTTCGCCGAGCCCGCGCATCCTGACACGAGCGGTCTGCCAGCATTCATGCGGCGCGAGCGCGGTCCCCTGACGACAACGAAGGAGTGGGAGACGCTGGACGCCTACTACAACCTCGACAACGGCACCGGTAAAGTTCGAGGCGTGTACACGCAGGAGAACTTCCCGATTGGCCCGATCTTTGCACAGTGGATCGCGCCGCTCCGGGATCTTGGCGTGACGACGATCAGCTACCGGAACACCGGCGGCACGGACCACCTGAGCTTCGATGCTGTCGGCCTGCCAGGCTTCCAATTCATCCAGGATCCGATGGACTACGAGACACGCACGCACCACTCGGACATGGACACGTTCGACCGGCTGCACCAGGCTGACCTTGAGCAGTCAGCGATCGTCGAGGCAATCTTCCTGTGGAACACGAGCCAGCGCGACGCGATGATGCCGCGTAAGCCTTTCCCGCACCCGGAGCGCGAGCATGAGCTCTCGGCGCCGATTCCAAATCTCTACCCCAATGCGCAGGTGCCTCCGCCGGATGACGGCAAGCCTGCTCCGCCGCAGCAGCACTAATCAGTTTGCACGCAACTCGAACGGCGGAGAGAGATCTCCGCCGTTCTGCTTTAGCCCACGACCTATGCTTCCCGCTCGCACTCCACGACCATGAACTCCGTCCACTCTTTACCATCCTCAGAACTCTCACCTCGCCACGTGAAGTGCTGATCGGAGATGTCGGTGTAGGTTGCGCGAGTGAACGTGTGCCCCACCATCGGCTCCCTGAACTGATAGCTCACCGAAGCTCCCTCAAAGTGCACTCCACCAAGCTCCTGCGAGCCCAAATCGGTCCATCTTCCCAAGAGCGCGTCCAGCCATTTGATGTTCCACTGCTTCTTCGCAACGTCGTATGCGCGGATGTTCACGCCGAGCACAAGCGTCTCTCCGTTCGCGCCGAACATCCGGTACTCATCGACAATCGCGTGACCGTCGAGGGCCCAGCGACCTTCCCACAGCGCGTCGAACCGCTGCGATTCTTCGGCGGGCAATTTCAGCTCTGCCTGGCAGCGATACCGGCCGACGAGAAAAGCGAAGCGCTGCAATTCCGATGGGGCACTCACATGTCATCTCCTTGAAGGGAACCATTTTGCGCGCCGAGTACGTATCCTGCAACGGGGCTACGCTAAACTCATCTGCACTACTCCAGGGCATCTTTCATGAGCGCCTCAACACCACAATCCGGCACCGGTTTCCGGGCATGGTTCAAACGCCGGAGCCGCATTGGCCGCGTCAGCTTCGTCCTGACTGCGCTGATCGTCATGCTGGCCCTGCTTGGTCAGATCTCTCACGTTCTTGAGCTCGTGGTGATTGGCCCGATTTTTCTCTGCTCGGTCATTCTCTTTCCGCTGCTCGTTATCCTGCTGTACCGCTGGACGACGCGCCGCTTTCTGTGGAAGGTGCGCAACCGGCTCATCCTCACCTATGCGCTGATGAGTCTTGCTCCGGTTGTCCTCTGCCTCACGCTTTTCTGTATCGCCTCATACGTATTCGCCGGGCAGTTTGCGACGAACAATGCAATCACACTGCTCGACCGAGCCTCCATTGAGCTCCGCGATGAGACCGCCGGGCTGGCGCTGCTCTCGAGTGCCAAGACGCCTCGCGGCAAGCAGTCGGCGGAACCCGTTGTGGTGAGTCCGCTGCCCATCTCGCTTGCTGTGCTCAAAGGCGACACGTTTCAGCCGGCCACACCGGAGGCTGCACCTGGCAATCCCTTTTTCGGGCAGCCGATGCCTTCGTGGCTGCACAACGGCTACCACGGCATCGTTGTGCTGAACGGAAAGCTGTATTTGTGCACCTTCGTCGTGATCCCGCAGTCAGGCCGGGAGCTATCAGTACTCGGCACGCGTCTCCTTGATGAGTCGACTCTGAAGGCAAGCGTCAACAGCCTTGGCCGCATCCTCGTCGTCCCCGGGTGGATGGGCAAGAACGGTCCCAACGGCAAGGGCAGAGTGAACGTAAACGTCAAGGACGACGAGGACAACGTCGTTGTCGGAAGCCCGAAGGTTGACATTCCTGATGCAGCCGAAGCGGGCGCGGAACACTTCGACACGATTGACTCCGGGCCTCTCCCACGACGCACTCACTTCTTCGATGCTCCAGTCTTCTTCAGCGCTCCGTTGAACGTCACCTCCTGGCAGACAGGTGACAGGGTCCGCTCTGTCATCGCTGTCTTTTCGCGGCCGTCGATTCTTTACGGTCTCTTGTTCTCCTCTACGAACGGGCTCGGCACAGTCGTGCGCGTCGTGCTCATCGCGATAGCGATCTTCTTTGCGCTTCTTGAGCTTTTCGCGCTGCTGATGGCCGCCGGCCTCAGCCGCACGATCACGCGCTCGGTTGCCGAGCTCTACCGCGGCACACGCGAGATCGATCACGGCAACTTCGAGCATCGCATCGTCATCAAGCGCAAGGACCAGCTCGGAGCGCTGGCGAATTCGTTCAACGGCATGACCGCGTCGATCGTGGACCTGATGGCGCAGCAGCGGGAGAAAGAGCGCCTGTTGTCGGAACTTTCGATCGCGCGCGAGGTGCAGGCGAATCTCTTTCCGCATTCTCCCGTCGCGCTACCCGGCTTTGAGATCCATGCTGTGTGCCAGCCTGCGCGCACGGTCTCCGGCGACTACTTCGACTTTATCTTCGGTCGTCACCGGGATGATCTCTACCTTGCGCTCGGCGACATCAGCGGCAAGGGTATCTCCGCCGCTCTGCTCATGGCCTCCCTGCACTCCGCCGTCCGCGCCTTCGGACTCAGCTCCACCAACCGGGCCGCAAGCGAGCCGGTGCGTTCCTCACCCGCGACGCTACTCGAGCTCCTCAACAAGCACCTCTTCACCAGCACGCCACCCGAGAAGTACGCGACACTCTTCCTGGCCTACTACGACGCCGCCACGCGCAAACTGACTTACTCGAACGCCGGACACCCGCCGCCCATCATTCTCTCCTGCGACGGCAAGTTGAAGCACCTGGACTGCGGCGGCCCTCCTGTCGGTCTGCTCAACGGCGCCGAGTACCAGGAGGAGGCCCTCGAACTTCAGCAGGGCGACCTGCTGATGGCCTTCTCTGACGGCCTCACCGAGCCCGAGCAAAATGATGAGCAGTTCGGCGAAGACCGCCTCTTCTCTTACATCCGCCAACACTGCACCGAGCCGCTGCCAACATTGGCGAGCAACACGCTGCAGTGCTTGCAGGAGTGGATCGGCAATCACGAGCAGCCGGATGACATGACGCTGCTGCTCGCACGCCAGCTTTAGCAACTTGTAGATTCGGTCGCGCTACTTGGACTTGACGAGGACGAAGCGACTGGGAACGACGCTGCAGGAATCCGGTGTGGGCGCCCGCCAAACGCTTCCGTCCGCAAACGTTGCGCTCATCAAATGCACGCTCGTGATCGTCGCCGCCGGGCCGACCAGGAGATCGGCGTCAACCTTCATCGCCGCTTCGCGATCCAGGTTGAAGTTCTTCTCGCGCTCAGACGTCGCGGTCGCGGACCCATTCGTTCCCGGCGCAACCGGCACCCGCTTGAGCCCGAGCGGCTCATAGCTGACGCGCAGTTCTAGTTGCTTGACGGCATTGTGGGCGACCTGAAAATCGACGTGCACCCCAAGGCCGCTGGGCCTGACCTTTGCGGCGTCCTTCTGATCCTCGAGCGCCGTCGTCCACACGGTTGCGCCGCCGGTCGCCTGTTGGGACGCTCGCAGCGCACCAGGGCATGACCCCTGCAGCGCGGTTTCCCTGCCCTGCAGCACGACCATCGCCTTCTTCTGCTGCTCTGTCGGCACCTGCGGCTCCGGCGCCTTCACCTGCTGAGCCTGCGCCACGCCTACCGCCATCATCAACCCGGCTACCGCTATCACATCGAACCGCATAGGACCCTCCCGCGACTGCGCAACCATTGTGCGCCCGTTCTGTTGGAGGCGTCCACAGCCCGCACAGCTCTCTGCTCGGCTATCCTCACCTGCATGCCCACGCATTTCACGCCGGCTGCGATGACGTTTCTACGCGGCCTGGCGCGGCACAACGACCGCAACTGGTTCAACGACCGCAAGCGCGTCTACGAGACCGAGCTCAAGGTGCCAATGCTCGCCCTCGTTGACGAGATCACGCAGTCCATGGCCGACTATGCGCCCGAGCACATGCGCCCCGCGCACAGATCGATGATGCGCATCTACCGCGACATTCGATTTTCGCCGGACAAGCGTCCGTACAAGACACACGTGGCGGCTTGGTGGTCGCGCCGCGGCATGGAGAAGACTTCAGGCGGCGGCTTCTACCTGCACATCGATCCCAAAGGCTGCTATGTCGCCGGCGGCGTCTACATGCCCGAGCGCGAGCAACTGCTCGCGTTGCGACGCTGGATGGCGGAAAATCATCGCGATTACAACAAGCAGCTCAACAAGCTGCTCAAGCCTCGTTCCTCACGCGCGCCCGCAATGCACCCGATCGACCCGGAGGCGCTGAGCCGCATGCCCAAGGGCTTCCCCGCCTGTCACCCCGCGGACGAACTGCTGCGCGCGCGCAATTGGGGCGTGCGCTGCTCGCTTCCGCCGGCGCTGGCGCTTCGAACGACTCTCGCGCGCGAGGTCATCGCTCGCTTCCGGCTGATGGCGCCTCTTGTCGACACACTCAACGAAGCGATACTGTCCAGCGCCCCGGCCTCTTCCGAGCCTCTTCGTCGCATCCGGGCGAACGCCTTTCTCTGACACTCCAGTTGCATTTCTACCCTCGTTTTCCGCCGAAAATGGGCCAATTCTGGGTACTTTCGGCTGAAAACCCTAAAAATACCTGTGGAAACAGGTGTTTTCTCATTGACAAACACTCGCTAAAGGGCGATGGTGAATCACGGCGCGGTTCTCCGCACCCGCATAAACACTGACGATTTGGTGCGGTGCAGAAGGCGGCAAGCGGGTCCCGGGGGCCCCGGCGGATGTCTTTATCCAATGGGTCGTCCTCATCAGCCCCCTAAAATCTGTTTCAAAAAAAAGGAGTCCCTCAATGGCAAAAGGCATGACCAAGACACAGCTCGTCCGTCACCTCGCAGAGAAGAACGAGCTCACCAGCAAGCAAACCGCGAACTTCATGCAGCTTCTCGCAGAGACCGCGGTCAAAGAGACCAAGAAGAACGGCGAGTTCACCATTCCCGGCCTCGGCAAGCTCGTCAAGGCGGAGCGCAAGGCGCGCATCGGCCGCAACCCGCAGACCGGCGAGGCCATCAAGATCAAGGCCAAGACTGTCGTGAAGTTCCGCGTTGCGAAGGCCGCGAAGGATTCGATCGCTCCCCCAAAGAAGTAGTTTTTGTTTTACTTCATGCAAAGGCCGAAGCTTCACGCTTCGGCCTTCGTGTTTTCTGGCGGCGCTCTCTAGTGGCCCGCGTGCATTCCCTTCGGCGGCTTCGGAATGAAGAACAGCACGGGGATCATGAACGCGCAGAAGAGCGTCAGGTAGCGGATGATGTCGATGTAGGCGAGCATCGCGGCCTGCCTGTGCATCTGGTTGTAGATGAACGCCTGCGCCTGGTGAATCGCACCCAGCGACGCTCCGCCGAACGGACCTCCGGTTACTCCCTTGCCATTGCCCGCGGCGAATCTGCCCGCAAGCGCCGTCACCTGCCGCGTGAACCCGGCGCTGCCCGCGGTCATGTTGCGGACCATTGAGGTCTCGTGCGCGGCAGTGCGGCGTATCAGCATCGTCGCCATGAACGCCGTGCCCGACGAGCCTCCGATGTTGCGCGCGAGATTCATCAGGCCCGACACATCGTTGCTCTCCGTCTGCTTCACGCCGATGTACGAGATCGTGTTAATCGGAATGAACAGGAACGCCAAGCCTGACGCCTGGAAACATCGCATGAACACGAGCTCGCCGTAGCTCAGGCCCAGGTTCATCTTGCCCATGTAGAGCAGCGCCATCGTGAGCATGAAAAAGCCATAGCCGATCAGCTTGCGCGCGTCCACCTTGCCCGACAGCACACCAACCACCGGCATCATCGCCATCATCATGAAGCCGGCCGGAGACAGGACTTTCCCCGAGAGCTCCGCTGTGTACCCGAGCAGCGTCTGCACAAACTGCGGAATCAGGATCGTCGTGCCATAGAGCGCGAACCCGAGCACAAACATCAGCGTGAAGCTGATGGCAAAACTTCGGCGCTTGAAGAGCGTGAGGTTCAGGATGGGCCGGTGACCCACGCGGAGCTGTCGCAGCTCCCACCAGATCATGACCACGAACGCGACGACTGTCATCACCGCGAACAACGTGATGACGTGAGAAGAGAACCAGTCGTCCTCCTGGCCTTTATCGAGCAGGAACTCCAGCGAGCCAAACGTCAGTGCGAGCAGCGAGAAGCCGATCAGGTCCAGCTTGATGCCGCCCTTTTGCGATTCCTTCACTTCTTTCTCGATCCACGGCGGATCTTCAACGATGCGCGAAGTGAGAAAGAGCGACAGCAGGCATACCGGAATATTCAGGAAGAAGATCCAGCGCCAGTTGAAGTTGTCCGTGATGTAGCCGCCCAGCGTCGGGCCAATCGCGGGCGCGCACACGACAGCCAGGCCGTACATCGCAAACGCCTGCCCGCGCTTGTTGGGCGGAAAGGTGTCGGCAAGGATTGCCTGTTCGCTGGGCGCCAGACCGCCGCCGCCGATGCCCTGCAGCACGCGGAAGAAGATCAGCAGCGGAAGTGACGGCGCGAAGCCGCACATCGCCGAACTCACGCCGAACAACAGCACGCAGATCATGTAGAACTTCTTGCGTCCGATGAACGTCGTCATGTACGCGCCGGCCGGAAGGATGATCGCGTTCGCGACGAGGTAGGCGGTGATCACCCATGTCGCCTCTTCCTGTGTGGAGCCCAGCCCGCCTGCAATATGCGGCAGGGAGACGTTGGCGATGGAGCTATCCAGCACCTCCATGAACGTCGCCAGCGTCACGGTCATGGCGACGATCCACGGATTCACGCGTGGACGCCACGCCGCATGCGGGTCCATTGGCTGCGAAGCGCTCTCGACCTCAGATAAGGTAGCGGTGGCCATTCGGTCGGTAGTTGGATACTACGGGTCGCGACGCAGATTCAGGAAATCCGCTCGACGTCCACAACAAGATAGTCGTTCGACGAAGGTGCTACGCTTAATGTTTGGCTCGCCCCTTGCAATTGTTGCAGAGCGCTGCCCTCGGAAAGACTCCCAAGCAATGAATCCCGACCTCGAACATCTCGTCATCCTTCAGGCGCAGGACCTGGAACTGCAGCGTCTTCGCCAGGAGCAGGCCGAGGCTCCGCGTCGCGTCGCCGCTGCCGAAGCCGCGTTCAAGTCCGCAGAGCAGGCGCTCGCGAAGATTCGCCAGGACCTCGCGCGCGAAGAAAAACTTCGCCGCAGCCAGGAGTCCGATACCGACGGACATCGCAGCAAGATCGCGCGCCTCCGCAGGCAGATGGAGACCGCGACCAGCGCTGCGCAGATCACCGCCCTCGAGCACGAGATCAGCTTCGCCGAATCCGCCATTCGCAAGTTGGAGGACGAAGAACTCGCCTCGCTCGAACGGACCGAGTCGCTCGAGGGCGCGGAAGAGACTGCTGCAGCAGGCGTGGAGAAGACCCGGACCGCGCTCGACGAAGAACGTGTGCGTGCCGCAGCCACAGTGGACCGCACGCGTACCGGTCTTGAGGCCATTGAAGCCGAACGCAAAAATCTGCGCTCACAGATCAGCGAGGCCCCGCTGGCCAATTACGACCGCGTCGCGAAATCGCGAGGCACCGGGCTTTCCGAAGCGATCGATCACAAGTGCTCCGCCTGCCAGATGATGGTTCGCCCGCAGCGCTGGAACGACCTCACCGGCAGCGAGCACGAGGACCAGATCTTCACCTGCGAGACCTGTGGCCGCATGTTGTTCTGGGATCCGCGCCGCGACACGCCGCGCTCCTGGGAGGCCGGCGAACGGCTCTCCTCTGCACAATCCCACGCCGCCGCGGAGCCGCGTAGATGAGCGTTCAGCAACCCAACGGGTCCCGACGCCTTGAACCTAAACCAGCCCGTCGCATCATCTGCGTGGACATGGATGAGGTTATCGCCGACGCGCTCGGCGAGCACCTGATGCGCTACAACCGCGATTTCGCCGAGCGAATCACGCGCGCCGATCTCCAGGGCCAGTGGCTCTGGGATTTCGTTCCGCCCGAACGCCAGCAGGCTCTTGCCGATTACATGATGTCGGAGGATTTCTTTGCCGTCCTGCGCGTCATGCCGCATGCCCAGCGCGTTCTGGAGCGCCTGCAGGAGCACTACGAAATCTACATCGCCACAGCAGCGATGGAAGTGCCATCCAGCTTCAATGCCAAGTTCCACTGGCTGAAGCAGCACTTCCCATTCATTCCGCCATCGCACATCGTCTTTTGCGGCAATAAGAGCATCCTGCGCGGCGACTTCCTCATCGACGACAACCCGCGCCAGCTTCGCCTGTTCCATGGCGAAGGCATCCTGTTCAACTCACCGGCGAACGTCAACGTCACCGGCTTCCGCCGGGTACACGACTGGCTGGAGGTCGAAAGGCTGTTTCTTCCGGTAAACGCTGTCTAGCTGGCTGCGCTAATCCCCGGCTTGGCGGGCGCGCTTCTTGGCGATTGTACCGTTGGCTGCGCTCTGTGTCTGCGGAGCCATTCGGATGGGCGCCTGGCTGGAGCGCATTCCCTCCGGCATGGTCAGGATCAGGGCTGTACACTGCTCGTCCCCGATCCGCTCATAGCTGTGCTTGACCGCCGGATCGAAGTAGACCGCATCCCCGCGCTCCAGGATTTCCGAGCGGCCCTCGTGCAGAAGACGCAGGCGTCCGCTCAGCATGTACAGGAACTCGGCGCCCGTGTGCTGGTGAGGAGTCGGCGTGCGGCGTCCGTTGCCGGGCAGAAACTCCGCCACATACGGCGCAATCATCTGCTCCGCCGGCACCTGTCCCAGGCTCTCGAAGAAGTAGTCCGGGTCTGCGGCTCCGGTCTGCGGCAGCCGCTGCCGATCCGTTGCGCGCTGAATCTTGAACAGTTCCGGCCGTTCCGGCTCGAAGAAGTAGCTCAGGTCCCGCGAGAAGACCATCGCAATGCGCGCGAGGTTCCGCAATGTAGGGACCACCCGCCCCGTCTCCAATTGGGAAAGGAAGCTGGCGGACAGGCCCGTATAGCGTCCGAGCTCCACCAGACCCATGTGTTTGCGCTGCCGCAGAAACTTGATCCGTTCGCCGATTCGCTTGCCTTCGATCAGGGCCTCGGCTGCTTCGGGCGGCACACCGATATCGGAAGCTCCGTCAACGCGCTCCGCCAAGCCCACTGCGCCCGAAGGTTCAGCGTCCTGGATTCGCTTATGCGGAGGTCTGGTCTCCAGCATGCGCATCGCCTGAGGTGAGAGTTCGATCCGACCATTGTGAGGGCCCGGAATTGACGACGGCGAGGGTTGCCCTGCGCTAGCCGGGAAAACGACCTCCAGCCGACGTTGGCTGTTGAGGGGATTGGATGATTCCATCGCGGACTGGCCTCGGACAAGAAAGTGGTGCGTACGGCATGGCCAGACTCAAGAAGCCCTGCCGTTTAGAGGGATGTTTCTATTCCACGAAAAGGATGTATCGCCGGTAACCGGAATCGGCAACCGATGTGCTCACAGAGCGCAAGCTCGCGAAGAAGACATCCCCACCGGATGTCTTCAATGCGGCCGGCCGGGCTCGACCCGGCTCGCGCTGCTCCTTGGCGGCCACCCCGAAACATAGCACCCAGAGCCGTCGGCACACCGTACGCCACCCGACACAACTCGCCCCAGGCGAAAGAAAAAGGCGGCCAGGGCTGGCCGCCTCTCACGTGAGACTTCAGTAATTACCTCCGGCCGCGGAAACCACCGCCATGGAAGCCATATCCACCACCAAAGTAGGTAAAGCCCAGCCCGAAGCCGTAGGGATAGAACCCGTAGCCGTATGGGTAGAAGCCATAACCGTAAGGGTAATAGCCATACGGATAGTAGGGATATCCCCAGCCCGGATAGCCATAAGCGTAGTACGGGTAGAAGCCGTCACCATACGGCCCGTAGCCGAAACCCGGCGCCATGCCACCGCCGCGCTCGCCGTAGCCGCGTCCCGGCAGGATGTCTGCGCTTGCCTCATAAGGAACGAATTCGTGCGGACGCTCCTTGGTCCCGCTGTAGACGATCTTGTTGTTCTCCTTGACTTTCATCGGCTTGGCGTCTGCGGCACCGCCCGCCGGGAACGCCAGCGCCTCGCCCTTCAGTACGCGCGCGGTGTTGGTCTCCGCGTTGAAGGTGTAAAGGCCATCCTTCAGGATCTGCGTCTGCCCGCCCGGCAGGTCCACCAGGATAATCGTGTCCTTCGCCGGCTTGTGCACGTTGACGTTCGCCAGCCCGTGCTCCACGCGCAGTTCCAGCTTCTGGGCGTCGGAGCTCACCTCCCGCACCTTGCTCTGCGGCCCCACCCGCAGGATCACTCCCTCGATCGGTGTGGCCTGCGCCTCTCCGGTCGTCGGGGAAATCTCCTGCCCCGGGCCGATGGTCACCGGCGAGATCTGCGGCGGCCCCACCCGCTGGGGATATGCGTAGTGATATGTGTTCTGGTTTGCATAGGCATGCTCAATCGGCGCTGCCTGCTGTTCCTGTACGGTCGAGTTCACCGGGCCCGGCTGATTCGCGGTTTGCGCAGAGCAAACTGCGGTCGCCGCAAACAGAGTGGCCGCAGCGAGCATCGTTGTCATCTGCCTTGGCGTTGTCATCGTAAAAAACTCCTATCCATCAGGAGCAAAAATCTCCTATCCAATTAGATGGGATGTAAAGGAAAAAGTTCCACTTCGCCCATCGCCAGCGCCGCTCGCGTACCTTGGTCGGATACGCAACGTTCTGCTGACAATTGCAGGACAAGCTTCGCATCCAACCCTGCAAGGATGGTGCTGTGAACGACGTTTACCTGAACCGCATCGCAACTGCTGTCCCCGACCACGACGTCCACACTGCGTTCGTAGACTTTGCCGACAACCTGCTCTCCGAGTCGCCCGACCCGCGCATGCGCGCCCTCTTCAACCGCATGGCTTCGCGATCGGGAATTCAGCACCGTTACTCCATCCTCTCGCCGCACCGCGACGCACCTGAAGATCACACCTCCGAGTTCTGGATCAACGCGCACCGCTTCTACACCCGCGGCAGCTTCCCCGACACCTCGAACCGCATGGAAATCTTCGAGCGCTTCGCTCCCGTGCTCATGCGCCGGGCCGTAGACCGCCTCGAGCTCACCCCCGCGGAGCGCCGCTCCATTACGCACGTCGTCGTCACCACCTGCACCGGTCTGTACGCGCCGGGACTGGACTTCGACGTCGTCGACCATCTCGGGCTCTGCCCCTCCGTCGAGCGCACCATGATCGGCTTCATGGGATGCTACGCCGCGATCAACGGCCTCAAAACGGCGCGTCACATCATCCGCTCCGAACCCCATGCGCGTGTCCTGATGGTGAACCTCGAGCTCTGTTCGCTGCACTTGCAGGAATCCCACGATCTCGAGCAGGTGCTCAGCTTCCTGCTGTTCGCCGACGGTTGCGCGGCCAGCATCCTCTCCGCCGAACCCATCGGGCTTGCGCTCGACAGCTTCCGCGCGGTCACGATCCCGGAGACGCGCGAGCTCATCACCTGGAAGATCCGCGGACTCGGCTTTGACATGTTCCTCTCCGGCCAGGTGCCTTCAGCAATCGCGAAGGGCCTCGAATCCTGCAGCGAGGACATCGTCGGCCCGTTCACCGCCGACGACATCACGCTCTGGGGCGTGCATCCTGGCGGCCGCACCATCCTCGACGGCGTGGAGCGCGGGCTAGGCCTTCCGCCGGAAGCCCTCACCTCCTCGCGCTCCGTACTCGAGCGCTTCGGCAACATGAGCTCTGCGACCGTCATGTTTGTTCTGGACGACATCATGCGCACCGCCCAACCTGGCGAACGCGGCTGTGCAATGAGCTTCGGCCCCGGCCTCACCGCAGAGACGATGCTCTTCCATGCAGCCTGATTCCATCACGCCGGCCCCCGTCACTCCACTGCCCGAACTCACGTATGCCCGCCGCGCGGAGCCTGCCGAGCTGCCCGAGCTGATGGACCAGCCTTGCAGCTACGAAGAGTTCCGCGACTGCCTCCGCGACCTCGGCGAGGTGAACCGCATCACCCACGCATACAAGCCCACCCTGGAGTTCCTTGCCCGCGTGGCCAAACGCCACGACACCGCCCAGCCATTGCGCATCCTCGACGTCGGTTGCGGTGGCGGCGACATGCTGCGCACGGTCGCTCTCTGGGCCCATGAGCGCGATCTTCCCGTCGAGCTCACCGGCATCGATCTGAACCCTTACTCGGAGCGCGCGGCCCGTGAGTTTGGCGATAGAACCTCAGTCGCGTCCAACGCCCGCGCCCGCGAGCTTGCTCGCTGGAGTGGAAACATCACGTGGCTGACCGCAGACGTCTTCTCGTACGCGCCGGAAGTTCGGCCCGACGTCATCATCAGCGCGCTGTTCACGCACCATCTCAGCTCGCCCGAAATCGTGCATTTCCTGCGCTGGAGCGAGCAGAACGCCCGTCTCGGCTGGTTCATCAACGATGTGCACCGCAGCCGCCGCGCCGCATTCCTATTCCGCTTTCTCCCCATCATCTTCGGCTGGCACCACTTCATCTTCCACGACGGTCCGGTCTCGCTGCGCCGCGCGTTTGTTCCCGCCGACTGGCAGCGCATGCTTGATGAGGCAAACATTTCTGGTGCGGAAATCGAGTCGCACGCGATGAACCGCCTGTGCGTTGCGCGCATCCGACAAGTCTCATGACCGTTTCGAATCCAACCGCCGATCTCGATGCCGTCATTCTCGGCGGGGGGCCGGCGGGCGCCGCCGCCGCCATCGAGCTCGCGCTGGCTGGTCGCCGTGTCGTACTGCTCGAGCGCACGCTGCACGCGCACCACAAAGTCTGCGGTGATTTTCTCTCCGGCGAAGCGCTCTCCAGCCTCGAGGCTCTCGGGCTCAACGTCGCCGCGCTTGGAGCTGTTCCCATTCACCGCGTCCGGCTCGCCGGCGGTTTCGGCGTTCCCTCTGCAACTCTCCCCTTCGCTGCGCAATCACTTACCCGTCGTGCGCTGGACGATGCGCTTCTGCGCCGCGCCTCTGCCGCCGGAGCGCTGGTCCTGCGCGGTCACACGGCCCAGGCGCTTCACCGCAGCGGCAATCTCTGGCAGGTCGGCGTCTCCGGCCCGAGCCGCAGCTACACGCTCAGCGCGCGGCACATTCTGCTCGCCACCGGCAAGCACGATCTCCGCGGGCTTCCTCGCCCTGAGGGCACGCACACCGATCTTGTCGGCCTCAAGATGTACCTGCGCCTCGCACCTGAGCAGAGCGACGCCATCCGGGACACGATTGAGCTCGCACTCTTCCGCGGCGGCTACGGCGGCCTTTCGCTGGTCGAAGACACTGCTGGAAAAAGAGCGGAAGGCGACAGGGCCAACCTGTGCTTCGTCATCCAGCGTAGTCACGTGCGCGACCTCGGCCGCGACTGGTCCGCCATCACTGGAGTCCTCACGCGAAACCCGCACCTTCGCACGCGCCTGGCCGGCGCACATCCGCTACTCGAGCGGCCGCTCGCGATCAGCCCGATCCCGTACGGGCATCTGCTGCGGCAAGCCATCGCCGAGGACCTCTTCGCCATCGGCGACCAGGCAGCGGTCATCCCGTCCTTCACCGGCGACGGCCTCGCAATCGCGCTGCACAGCGGACGCCTTGCCGCACGCGCCCTGCTCGCAGGTCACTCGTCCCACGAGTTTCATGCCGAGCTTTACGGCCAGCTTCACCGCCAGATTTCCCTCGCCACCATGCTCTCCCGTGCGCTGGTAACCCAGCCGCAACGCTCCATCCTCTCCGCGGCGGCGTGCGTCCTACCCGGCGTGCTCCGCTCCGTAGCCTCCTGCACTCGACTCGCCTCCCAGCACCAGGTTCCTGCGCAGCCGTTCCCGGCGTCGCACGAAAACACTTGCACGGCAGCGTGACGCGCGTATGCTGTTCCGCATGGCTCCCACCCAAGTGAAGTCCCCGCCTTCGCGCAAGGCGGCCGGGCCGGTTGCGCACAACAGCTTCTATTCACCCAGAGTCGATGCGTACATCGCGTCCGCGGCTCCCTTCGCGCAACCAATCCTCACGCATATCCGCGAGCTCGTTCACAAAGCGCTCCCGGATGTCGAAGAAGACATCAAGTGGTCCATGCCATTCTTCATCTATCGAGGGCTCATGCTCGGCAACATGGCCGCTTTCAAGCAACACTGCAGCTTCGGTCTATGGGGCAAGGAAGCCGCCGCCGACCTGCGCGAAGACGGTCTCTATGACCGAAAAGCGATGGGCGTGCTTGGCAAGCTGACCTCCGTCAAAGACCTTCCCTCTGACCGCGAATTCACGAAATACATCCGCTCCGCCGCTGCCGAGATCGAGACCGGCGCGCGCACCCAGAACTACTCGCGGCCCAGGAACGCCGCCCCCAAACCACCACCTGAGGTCCCACCCGCACTCACCGCTGCGCTCAAGAAGAACAAGGCAGCAGCTACCCAGTTTGCCGCCATGCCTCCCGGCTGCCAGCGCGAGTACTGCGAGTGGATCTCCGAAGCCAAGCGGGACGAAACCCGCGACAAGCGCGTTGCCACGGCCGTCGAGTGGATATCCGAGGGCAAACGCCGCAACTGGAAGTACGAAAACTGCTAGAACCAGGCTAGCGGCTGACTTGACCGATACATGCAATCCATTTCGCTGTTCTCTGCCCACGCATGATCACGCGCACGCCTGTACCCAATCCGCTGACCCGTCGCACACCCCGCCCCCGTTCCGGCGAGAGTGTCGCTGCAAATCTATCTGGTGCGCGGCCTGCACCGCCCGCCCTCCCGTTTGAGGCCGAGCCCTTCCGCCGCGCGCTCCTCTCCTGGTATCGGCAGCATGCGCGCGACCTTCCCTGGCGCGGCATCCGCAATCCTTACGGAACGTGGCTCTCCGAGATCATGCTGCAGCAGACGCGGGTCGCCACGGTCGTCGAACGCTACAACGAATTCATGCGCCGCTTTCCCACCCTGGAAGCGCTTGCCGAGGCGAGCGAAGAGGACGTCCTCGCGCTCTGGAGCGGTCTGGGCTATTACCGCCGCGCTCACCTCCTGCATCGCGCCGCGCAGTTCGTTCAGCGCGAGTTCCGCGGACGTCTCCCGCGCACTGCGCACGGTCTGCGCACGCTGCCCGGTGTCGGCGAATACACCGCGGCCGCCATCGCCAGCATTGCCTTCGGTGAATCCGTCGCCGTGCTGGATGGAAACGTCGAGCGCGTCCTGCTGCGCATCCTCGGCCTCGCTGAAGATCGCTCCGGCAAAGCGCGCGCTCGTCTTTCCGCGGCCGCGCAGACGCTCGTCCCTCCGCCCGCTAAGAGGAAGGAGCGCAGCAACCCTCCCGGCGACCACAACCAGGCCATGATGGAGCTCGGCGCCACAATCTGCCTGCCGCGCCAGCCGCTGTGCCTCGAGTGCCCGGTGATGAGCTTCTGCCGCACGCGCGGCGAGCATGCTACGGCCTCGCGCGACAAGCCGCAGAGCCGCATCGTCGCCCACCTGCTCACGCTTCGCAAGCGCGGCACCGCAACCGAGGTCCTGCTGTTGCGCCGCCCGCCCGACGCCGCGCTGATGCCGAAGATGCTGGAGCTGCCGCCGCTTCCGCTGGAGGCCACTGATGGACGCGAACCCGTGCTGCGCCTCCGCCACTCCATCACCAACACCAACTACTACGTCCAGATCTTCGCGGAGAGCGCGCCTGGAGTCGCTCCGCACGCGATCCATGTCGCCGGCGAAGAGGAGTCCGAATTATCCGGGTCCGGGGATGACGAGCTGGTCTCGATTACGACCAATCCTCGGCCCTCCGCGGATGGCGCGGCGAGGAAGGTCTACGAAGAAGGCCTGTTTGTACCCGAGGATGCGGACATCCCGGGAATCGATGCCGACCCGCGCCTCACTGCTCCTGAAGGTGCGCTGCTCAGCCAGATTCCGGCCAGCAAGTCTGACCTGGAGTGGATGCCAACGTCGCGGCTGGCCTTTCTGCCGCTCACCGGCCTGACACGCAAGGTGCTTCAGCGGCTGGGCGTGATGAGCCTCCCACGGCTGCAGATCAGTTGAGAATTGTCGGGGAACCCCCGCCCGGGCAAAACTGCGCAAAATCTTCAGACGACAGGACTTAGGCTCGGACCTGTGTCCAATCATGGGTGTGCCCTTTATGGCACAGCGTCCACGGTTGCGGTCTGGCCCTCGACACTCTTCTTGGAAACTGCCTGGACGGTATAGCGATAGCGAACTCCCTGCTTCGCGGTCGCGTCGTGGAAGGCGGGGAGTTCGACCGGCTGGGGCGTCAGGCGCTCGGGGGAGCCGAGCGGCGTGCCGGCGGCATCGATCGCCTGCCGCGTGACGACGTATCCCTTCAGGCCGGGCTCCTCCACGGGCTCCCAGACAAGGTCTACGGCGAAGGCTCCAGCCTCGGCAAACGGCGCCGCACTCAACCCGGACGGAGCCGGCGGCGGGAACGCGTTGTGCCAGGTGATGACCACGGGAGCCGACGCCGCGCTGTCGATCTTCACGGTCTGCTGACCGAGGGTTACGGTCTTTCGCCGGACCGCAATGTACCGGTATGGCGTGTCCTCAGCGGCCGTGCTGTCGATGGTCGAAGCTGCACCCGTCGCGTGGCTGTCGAGCCAGACCGGCTCCAGATCCTCGCGCTTAGCCTTCATCGGCGGCGAGACCAGCTCGCGGCGCAGCAGAACATTTCCGCCAGACGGGCCTTCGGCGGACTGCCAATGCAGCAGGATGCCCGCGCGCGTTTCTTCGGCGGTGAGGCCCTGAACAGCCGGCGGCGCCGCGCCCGCGGCGGTGAGCGCCGGTTCCGACCATCCGGCGGTTTTGTCTTCGAGGTTGCTGAGTCGCACGCGATAGAGCAACAATCGCGGCTCGCCGGTCGACTCGGCTGCAGGGAGTTGATCCTGCCATGTGATAGCGCGATCCGCTGCGGTGGTGCGGGGCGACACGCTGATGCCAACGTCCTTGAGCGACGGGACCGGAACACAAGGCTGTGCCTCTGCACCGCGGCAGACGGACGCCTTCAGCAGCCCCTCACGAATCGGCAGACTGTCGGTGGTGCGTTGGGGCAGTGTGAAGCGAAGCGTAACCTGATCGCCTTCGCGCGTTGCACTGAGGTCGCGAACTGGCTGAGGGAGCTGCAACGACGGCGGCCTTGGCGGCCCGGGGCTCGCGCATCCCACCAGCACGATGGCCCCGCTAATTAGTCCTGCCGCGCGTCCTCTCACCACCTGAGCCTAGCATCCGTTCTCACGCCGTTACTGGAAGAGCGTCGGAGCTGGCGGGTTACGGCGCGGCATCTCGATGCCGAGGTGCTCGTATGCCCGGCGCGTCGCGACGCGTCCGCGAGGCGTGCGGTCGAGGAAGCCAATCTGAATCAGGAACGGCTCGTAAACCTCTTCGAGCGCGTCCTGCTCTTCGGCGAGCGCGGCCGCCAGGGTGTTCAGGCCTACCGGGCCGCCGTCGTACTTCTCAATGATTGTTCGCAGCAGGCGGCGGTCGAGCTCATCGAAGCCATGCGCGTCGACCTCGAGCAGTTCAAGCGCGCGCATCGCGGTCTCGCGGTCGATGCGGCCGGCGGCACGCACCTCGGCGAAGTCGCGCACGCGGCGGAGCAGGCGATTTGCGATACGTGGGGTTCCGCGGGAGCGCACTGCAATTTCGGCCGCCCCGTCTTCATCGATCGGCACACCAAGAACTTCAGCCGAGCGCGTGACGATGAAGCGCAGATCGTCCTCGGTATAGAACTCGAGCCGCAGCAGAATTCCGAAGCGCGACCGCAGCGGCGAGCTCAGCAGGCCGGGCCGCGTGGTTGCGCCTACCAGCGTGAACGGCTTCAGCTCCAGGGTGTGCGTGCGCGCGCTCGGCCCCTGCCCGATGATGATGTCCATCTGGTAGTCCTCGAGCGCGGTGTACAGCTTTTCCTCGAGGACGGGCTGGAGACGGTGAATCTCGTCCAGAAAGAGCACCTGCTTTTCGCGCAGGTTGGTGAGGATGGCGGTCAGATCACCCTGGATCTGCAGCGCCGGACCGGAGGTTTGCTGGAAGGCGACCTCGAGCTCGTTCGCGATGATCGTCGCCAGCGTGGTCTTGCCGAGACCGGGTGGGCCGAAGATGAGGACGTGATCGAGGGCTTCGCCGCGGGCTTTGGCGGCTTCGAGCGCGATGGAGAGCTGCTCCTTGGCCTTGGACTGGCCGATGAATTCCGCCAGACGCTTGGGCCGCAGCTTGAGTTCAAACTGGGAGTCGTCGTCGACCGGACCGGCCGAGACAATACGGTCCGCGTTCTCGGCGCGGTCCTTCGATCCGGATTTTCGTTGCGGAATCTGGAACGGAGCGGGCACTGAGGCGAGGATACGGCGAAGATAGCGCTAATACAATGCATGGCTTGAGGCCGCCTGTGCAAAGTGAGCCAGCAAAGCCAAGGGGCCGGCACACAAATGCAAGGGGCCGTCCCGGCAGGACAGCCCCTTGCAAAAGTAAGAGCCAACAGATGTACAGACCGGTGTAGGCGAGCCCCGCGTTCTCTCCCCCAAGAGAACGCGGGTTCCTGCCTCGCCCCCCGCATGCTCAGGCTGTTTCGCCTTCCAGCATGGTGCACAGTACCCGGATCAGCTCTTTTCAGAGCCCCCGTGATCAGGTCTGCGCTTGCGCGAGCACCTCGAACAGATTCGGACTGCGAGTGCCCTTTTTGACCCGGGAAAAGGATGGGCTCTCAATGTCTCTTTCCTGTCTGGCGCTTCTTGAAATCAAAACTAAGGGCTGACTGGCAAAGCGTGAAGATTCACTTGGTAATCTTGCGCGCAGCTCTGGTAACTGCCTATTGGCCGGGAAGTAACGTGACAACGGTGCGACTAGCTCCCCTCCAGCAGCACGCAGCCGTGGGGTGGAATGGTGAGCTTCACACGGTCGTTGCGCCACAAGGTAGTGTGTGCCCAGACATCGAACAGCTCCGCAAGTGGGCCCTTGACCTCGCCCGAGAAACCAAGCTCAGTGCGCGGGCGGTCGATCTTCATCGGAGCGTCGCTCAGGTTGAATAAGGCCACAGCAAACGCCGGTGTGTAATCCAAACCCGGCTTCAATTTAACTCGCCACACGCGCAGATCGCCGGTTGCGAGGCCGTCCACAGGTTTGCCGCGCACCGATGTGTATTGATCGAGGTCCAAAACTCCGCGATTCGTCAGCAGCTTCAGGGTCTCTCGATCGAGCATCGTCAAATTCGCGCCAAGGATCAGAGGGCTTTGCGTGATCGACCAGAGAGTGATCAGCGTCTTCTGCTCGTCCGGTGTCAGGCGGGTGTGGCGAGGATCGCCCCATCCGGGAGAGGGCCGCAGTTCGCCGAGCGGGAGCATGTCGGCGTCGGGCCACTGGCCGGGCTTGAAGTCGAACTGCGACCACGTGGCGAGCCGGTCGAACTGGCCCTTGAGCGACTGCGGGAAGCCATCGGCGAAGTTGCCACCGCTCCAGAGGTCCCAGAAATCGTTCGAGATGCGCCACATGTTGGCGAGCGAGGCGACCTCGGTGGCGTGCGAGGGGTTCGTGGGGCCGGGTGAGAGGCTGAGCACCATGTTTCTGCCGGTCTTATCGATGGCTCTGCGAATCTGGCGGATCTCGCTGACCTTGTAAGGGTGGTCGGCGATGCAGTCCACCTTCAGTAGGTCGACGCCCCAATCGGCGTACTGCTGGAGGAGGGCGTCATACCAGGCCTGGCCGGCAGCGTTGTCCTTCACGCCCCAGTTGGTCGGGTCCCACGGGCAGGCGTCGCTGGTGTCGGCTGCATCCTCGGCGTGGAAGCTCGAGTTGGCGATGGGTAGGTTGCGTTCGACCGAAGCGCGTGGGATCCCGCGCACGATGTGAATGCCGAACAGCAGACCTTTCGCATGCACCCAGTCTGCGAGCGGTTTGAAGCTTGTCTCCTCGATGGTCGCGGCGAGCCTAGGCTTCGGCCCCGCGTATCCATCGCCAAAGACCATTGGCTTTCCGACAGCCGACGGGAACCTTGCCGGCACGGGCACATACCTCCCGTACTGATCGATCGCATACCGCAGCGTCTCGGGCTTCGGCCTGTCCTGCGGGTTTTCGAAGAACCAGCCCTCATCGATGACTCCGTAGCGCCAGCCGAAGGGCAGCAGCTTGTCGTGCAGGACCTCGACGTTGGCGCGGAACTGCGCTTCGGTGATGGTGAGCCCGTAGGCGTCCCAACTGTTCCAGCCCATCGGCGGAGTGGACGCGGGCGATTGCGCGATGGCGGAGAGCGCGGAGAGCATCACAGTAATGAGCACCAACAGCCGACGGAGCATGCCCGGAGCATACATCGGCTGCACCGGTTCATTGGCAGCCCGATCGCGCCAGACTGTATTCTTAAAACAGCGAACGTTTTCAAGCCCAGAAGGACCCGCAATGCCGCTTTACGAGTACGAATGCAAAGAGTGCGGACGCCGCACCGAAAAGATCCAGAAGTTCTCCGACGCTCCGTTGACCGTATGCCCGCACTGCGGTGGCCCGATCGAGCGCACCCTGACCGCCCCTGCCGTCCAATTCAAGGGTGGCGGATGGTACAAGGACCTCTACTCTTCGGCGAAGCCGGCTGCGTCCTCGAACGGCGACACGGCCAAGTCGGGTGGTGAGACTTCCAAGCCGGCTGAGAGCACGGCCCCGGCGAAGAGCTCCAGTGAGAGCTCGGGTGCTGGCTCATCGAGTTCGACGTCGACATCATCGACGCCTGCGACCACGTCAAAGAGCTGATTTGCGGGTTCTGATTGCAAGAGTTTCGCCGCGAGCAGCGCTCCCGGCATCTGATTCAAACGCCGGATGTTGACTTCTGGGTTACTTGCACAGAGGTGGCAGAAGGCGGGAATACCCAACGTTAACAGGGGTGCGCTATTATCCTTCGCATGAGATGTAATCACTCACTCCGCGGTGCCGCTCACGAGGACGCCTCGGAGGGGGGCCGGACCTTTATGCGCAACGTAGGACTGGTTTCAGCCGGGATTACCGTGCTGGCCATCGGTGTGGTCGTGGGACGAGAACTGCGCGAGCGGTACAAGTTCCATCGCCGCACGCCGTACGACGTTTACTCCCACTCGGGAGACCAGACGCAGGAGATGGAGTTCGGCGTCGGGATTTAGCCGCGCTGCCGAGATTCACGCATGCGCTGCCGCCTGGCTGGATCGGGCGATTTGAGTCTGCCCACGGTCTAGGCAATCTCCGTTCTGATAATCCGCGGCTCGGCCTGGAGAAGGCGTATCAGGTCCTCGACCGTGACGAGCGGAGTGGGCTGGAGACCCGGGCTGTACTCCCGCCGCAAGGCGAGCGATAGATCGCGGACGGTCTGCTCGACATCCTCCGGCGTCAGGCCCAGGTCTTTTTCCAGATCGTCGCCCGGAAGTACCGGAAACGGCACGAGTTGTACCTCGCGCAGGTAGCGGAATGTAGACGAGGTGATGACCGGATCGAAGCCGTACTGCTGAAGCTGTGCGGTGAAGGTCTCATGCGTTACGCCGGCGCGCTTGCGGCGCAGCGTGTGCTCACGGGACCAGGCAGACAGTCGTAGCAGGACAATACACAGCACCGCGGCCGCGAGAAGCAGCCAGAGGGGCCAGGCGTGGTGCCCCAGCCATGCCGTAATGGAGGTCGTCCGCACGAGATTCCTGCCTCGCAGGAGGGAACAGCGCAGCCTGCCGCTGGGGGGTGCGGACCTGGATGGTTCCTCTGTAAGTTGCCCTCAGTATGACATGGATGCCGGGAATGGGCTTCCGGAAACTGCATCTGAAGAAGTACTGTTTCCTTATGGCCGCTGCGCTGCCGCCCATCCTGAATCCGGTGCAAGACCCGAGCCCTGCCTTCCAGGCGGAGCCCTGGAGCGTTCGGCCGGATCCAGCCGAGCCTGGGACGAGGCTGCGCGATAAGCACGGGCGAGCCATCACCGACCTGCGGCTCTCCGTCACAGACCGCTGCAACTACAAGTGTGTCTACTGCCGCACCGGCAACGAGGGAGCCCAGTACACCGAGCTGCCGATCGAAGAGTACAGCAGGATGGTGCGGCTGTTCGTCTCTCTCGGCGTGGAAAAGGTGCGGCTCACCGGCGGCGAGCCACTGCTGCGCCGGGGCCTCGTCGAGCTCATCGGCGAGATCGCCGGCATGCACGCGGCTTTCACGCCCGATCCTCTCGACATCGCGCTGACCACCAACGGCCACCTGCTCGCCGGAATGGCGAAGAACCTCAAGCGCGCCGGGCTGAACCGCGTGACGGTCAGCATGGATGCCGTCGACGCCGAGACCTTTGCGCGTATCACGCGCGTTCCCGGCAGCTTCGAGCGTGTGCGTGATGGCATCCGCGCCGCGCAGGATGCGGGCCTCGGTCCGGTGAAGGTGAACGCGGTTCTGCTTCGCGGCTTCAATGACAACCAGGTCGAGGCCTTCGCGGAGTTCTCGCGCGCTGAAGGCGTCATCGTGCGCTTCATCGAGTGGATGCCGCTCGAAGAGGACCGCACCTGGACGCCGGAGGCCGTCGTACGCATGGACGAGATCATCCATCGTCTCAACCATGTACGCCCGCTCGTCGCACTGCCGGCAAATCACGCGTCCGAGACTGCGCGGCGGTTCACCTTCGACGACGGCATCGGGGAGATTGGAATCATCGCGCCTGTCTCCCATCCTTTCTGCGGACACTGCAGCCGCATTCGCGTCACATCAGACGGCAAAGTCAGGACGTGCCTCTTCTCGCAGAGTGACCACGATCTTGTGGGGCCGATGCGGAGCGGTGCGAACGATGATCAGTTGCGCGAACGCATTCGCAAGATTGTTGATCGCAAGGAGTCTCGGCATCACATCGGCGAGCCCGGCTTCCTGAAGCCGTCGCGATCCATGGTGCATATCGGCGGATAATTCGCTTGTTCTTAATCAAAACAATCCTCGCGTTTCATCCTGATACGCCGATGCACCTAGTATGCAAACGCGTACACTGGCAAATAGGCAAGAGACCGGTACATTCTTGCGCTATGCTTGTCAGACTGATGATGAGTACGTCCTGACCCGATACCCAGGAAGGAACGTGACAAACAGTCGGCATCCCGAGCTAATGGACAGCAGGCAGCTGGACCACCTGCGCGTCTTCCACGAAGTTGCGCGTGCGCTGACGGCCAACCTTGAGTTGGAGCCGCTGCTGCGGGCGATTCTCTCGCAGATGGAAGAGTACTTCGGGCCTGAGCAGTGGTCGCTGCTCATGCTTGATGAAGAGGCCAACGAGCTCTACTACGCGCTCCACGCCGGCATCGATACAGAAAATATCGGGGACCTTCGCATAAAGATGGGCGAAGGCATCTCCGGTTACGTTGCACTCACGGGCAATCCGCTCGTGATCCCCGATGTGACCGCCGATCCGGACTGGTCCGTCTTCGCGCGTCAGCATCCGGAGATGCACCTGCTGTCGATCGCCTGCCTTCCGCTGCGCCACGGCGGACGCACGCTGGGCGTGCTGCAGTTGCACAACAGCAAGCTTGACCTGCTGCCGGAGGCGTCGATCTCGTTCCTTCGCGTGCTCTGCGACTACGCAGCGATCGCGCTGGCGAACGCGCGTTACGTCAAGCTGGTACAGCACCTGACCATCACGGACGACTGCACAGGGCTGTTCAACTCGCGCTATCTGTACACGATGCTCGAGAACGAGATCGCTGCGGAGAATGATCCGCGCGTTATCCCGATCAAGCCGCACTTCAGCCTGCTGTTTCTCGACCTCGATCATTTCAAGAGCGTGAACGACACGCACGGCCACCTGGTTGGCTCACGCCTGCTTGCAGAGGTCGGCAACGTGATCAAGCGCACACTTGGACCTGCACATGCCGGCTTCCGGTACGGCGGTGATGAGTTCGTCGCGCTGCTGCGCGGACTCGACAAACCCGCAGCGACCGAAGTGGCGGAGAAGCTTCGCGAAGCGATCATCACCAATGCCTTCCTGAGCGGCGAAGGGCTCGGGCTGCGGCTGACCGCAAGCTTCGGACTCGCGACGTATCCACAGGATGGAGATACGCTGCACTCGATCATTCGCTCCGCCGACACGATGATGTATCACGCCAAGGCGCGGGGTCGCGACCAAATTGCTATAGCTGATCCCGACTCGCTGGCGTCGATGCCGATGTCGAAGACCTCACGGCATGCCACGGCGTGAAGAAGTTAGCGAGTGAGGAGTTAGTGAGTTAGGAAGGCAGTGCCTTCGTTCTCGCCTTATTCACTATTCACTACTCACTATTCACTCCAATCGCTGAGTCGGAACTCATCTCGACCTGTGCTCCAGAGTGGGCGGCCGCCTCGCCTCCGGATGAATCGCCTCGATATTTTCAGGCGCGTCCGAGTGCACGCCGAAGTCCCACACATCAAGATTCACCGCGTTGGCTCCGAGCACCTCGATCAGCGCATACTCGCCGAAATCCAACGGCTGAAGCGGCGTGAGTTTCATCCAGTGCCCGCCGGGCAAAATCTCCGCACGCGTCTCCACAATGTCGCGCTGCGTGCGGCCAGTGCCGAGCCACGCGATTCGTAGGCTGTCCACGATGCGCGCGTCCTGACGCACATCCACGCGTTCAATCACATACCCATTGTTCGGATCGCCACCAGAAGGCGTGGCGCGTCCGCTTGCGCCGTGCGTGTCGACCGTGAACGTGCCGCCGCTGGTGTAAACAGCGTCATCCGGATTGCCGCCATTGACGCGCACATAGAAAACCGGATCAGGCACATGAAGCTGAATATCGGCGCGTTCCCGCGGAATATCCGTGATGCGATGCGGAGCAGAGGCCGGATTGATCGCGCCCTTCTGCACCGCGTGCGCCGTCTCCTTGTTCAGGTCGGAGGCAGACTGCGGCATCGGCACCAGCTCCGGCGTGCCGCGGAACGTATCGAGCGCGAGCACGCTGTCCTCTTCGGGCAGGTGCAGGTCAGGCGCAATCTCCGGCGTCAGCGCGGCGCGTGCGGCTTCCTCCTTCGCGAGCTCCGGACTGATCACCGGCGCATGCGACTGCTCCGCCTTGCGCGCCCCGGGCTCGTGGTCTTTCTTCCACTTCTCGGTCGCGGGCAGATCGACCAGCGCGAGTGGAATCTCTTCTTCTTCACCTTCGCGCTCCGCACTGCGATAGTGCACCACGTTGCCGACGACCTGGTAGCTCAGCACAAGCTGATAAGTTCCGTCCTTCAGGATGAGCCGTGTGCGCGCAGGTTCAATCGTGTTCTGCGTAGGGCTGGGAACTTCCATCGGCCGATGCTGCTGTCGTTGCTGGCCGATGCCCGAGAACGAACAAGCCAGCAACACGCCTACAACAGCCGCGCGCTGCACTGTCGTTGAGCACCAGATTCTCCCACCGCCAAACACCTGCAGCCTCCCGCGCGTCGTCACAACAACTCCAAGCTAGCAGAGTCTGGCAGACGCGGTCTCGACGCTCACGGCTTCACGCGCACGATGAACGATGACGGAATCTCAGTCTTGTCTTTCGACTTGCTCTTTCGCTCGAGCGAAATCCGAATCACCGCGCCCGCTCGCAGCTCGCGGGTGGGCAGCGTTGCATAATGCAGGCCGAGGCCCGTGTCGCATGTCTCTGCTGTACCGCTGTCTCTGCCCGAGCTCCAATTCACCTGCGCAGCCACGGGAAGATCAAGGCGAAGATCTTTGCCGTGCGTGAGCCAGCCGCGCCGCTGCTCCGGCGTCCAGATTTGGAAGCTCGCCGTGTGGCGCTCGTGAATGTATCGCTGCTGAAGCGCCGGTATGCAGTCCCACACGGCGCCTTCGTGCAGCGACCGCAGCAGCTTGATGTACTCCGCATGCGCCCACGCCAGCGGCATGCCGGAGCCGGACGGATGTCCATTGAAGAGGAAGCGCTCCGGGATGTCTTCCGCATCCCAGACCTGTTCGGGGATCATTCCGCACTCGCTCGTCTGTCGCGCCATGGTCTTCAGCAGCTCAAGTGCCACGTCCGCGCGGCCCGCAGCGAGCTCATAATGCCCGCGCTCTCCGGCAAGCAGCGGCCAGCAGCGGCCAATGCCGCGTTTGTCGTAGGGCCTCCCGTCGGCTTTCTCACCATAGCCGTCATCGGTCGAGCGCCTCCAGCCCGGCCCGGTCTTCGTCTCTCTACGCAACGTCGCATCGATCACCTTCAGCGTGTCGACAATGCGTGGATCGTCCGGCGCGCGCAGGCCGAGACGAACCAGCGTCAAAAAACCCGGACTCACAATATCGATCGCGCGACGGCTGAGCGGACCCGATACAACGTTCGGCATGCGAACGCGGAGATGGCCGACCTCGCGAGTCTCGATCCGTTGCGGCGGAGTCATCCGCACGTAGTAGCCGCGCACGCCATGCTTGCGTGCAAGCGGCGTGTCCTCGACGTAGGTCAGCTCGTCGATGGAATCGTTCCATGCATCGGCAGTTTCGCGAATGAACTCGGCGTGATCGTGTTTGCCCGCGAGCTCCGCGAAATCCGCGGCCATGAGCAATGCCGCGACCTCGGCACCCATTGTGTTGGGCGAATATCCGGGCGTCGTCTCCCATCGGTCCTGCTGGGTCACCGGCCCGTGGCGCAGCAGAAACCGCGTTGCGTTGCGCACCATCGGGACCGGGTCGTAGCCGTCGAGCGCATGATCGCGGCGCATCTTGTCCGCAAGCAAAATCGGCAACGCAATCGCGTCCATCTGGATCGCGGTCCAGTGCGGCGTTCCGTCCAGCCACATGTTCTGGCTCCAGCTGCCGTCCGCGTTCTGCGTGCAGGCGAGGAAGAAAAGCGACGACCGCGCTGCGTGAGCGTCACCGCTGGCGAGTTTGCCCATCGCCGTTTCGACCGAGTCGCGCGGCCAGAGAACGTGATACCCACCGATGTCCTTGTCACCACGGGCGAAGCCCCAGGGAACAGAAAGGCCTGCGATGAAGCCGCCCGGAAAGCGCTTGGATTGATGCGTCTCAAGCACCGCGGTGCTGACACGATACATATCGAGGCGTTGGCCGGAGAGATCTTTGAGGTCGCGGTATCGCCTCTGCTGCTCGCGCCACTGCCGCAGGAAGAGCTCGCGTGCTGCACCGTAGTCTTGCAGAAGCCCGGCACGCGTCTGGCGACCTGCTTCCGCCGAATCATCACCACCAGCCAGGGAGATGAGGAAGCTGCCGTCCCCTGTGCTTTTGTAATCGATCTCAATTGTTAGGCCGATGTTGCCATTGGGTGCGTAGTTGGATTCGGGCAATGGTTCGCCTCGGCGCAGAACGGTGAAGCCGTCGGACTTGCCGATGTATCCGACGCTGCACTGCAGCGGGCGCGGTGAGCTGCCGCACGCCAGGCACAGGGCTCCCCGCTGTGCAAACACCATGGGCTCGCCTTTGTACTCGCCGACCCAGGCTTCATTGTTCGCACCACGATCACCGATGTGTGCGTCGATGACCAGATAAAGCCGCAGTTGCTGCTTCTCGGCCGGGAGGAAGCGGCCGCGCAGAAGCAGCCCGTCGCGCATCGGATCGGGAATGATCTCTTTCGTCAGTCGATAGGCGCCCGATTTGCAGGCCGATTCGATGCGGCAGCCGGGGACGCCGGTGTCGAGCCATTCGACCTTGTGCTCCGCGTCCCACATCTCGTCAGAAAAAAAGCCGTCTTCACCCGTGACGACGAAACGCACCGAGCGGGTGTTCGCCTGATCGACATCCGGGAAGTAGACCTCGGCGATTGTGCCGTCGTTGATGGTGTACCAGATGCGGCTCTCGGGAAGAACCGCCGTGCCGACCATGGTCTTCGCGCCGGATGCCCAGCGCGGCTTTGCGCCGGGCTGGCCCCGAGCCTTCTTCCGCTTGCGCGGACGCGTGATGTCTGGTTGTTCAATCCCCTTGTCCATAGATGCCAGAGCTCAGTAAGTGCCCTGAAGACCTAGGATGCAGAGAACCAGCCTCTTCGTTTGCGCTGAATGACTTAGAACGTCTGCTGCTGCAGCCATCGTCTGAAGCGCGGTCCGAGATCATCGCGCCGCAGCGCGAACTCTACCGTCGCCTTGAGGAATCCGAGCTTGTCGCCGGCGTCGTAACGCGTGCCCTCATACGTGAAGCCGTAGACCTTCTCGTACTCCAGCAGCGCCTTGATGCCGTCCGTAAGCTGAATCTCGCCACCGGAACCCGGTGTCACCTTCTCCAGCATCTCGAAGATGCGCGGCGTGAGGATGTACCGCCCAATGATGGCATGCTGGCTCGGCGCCTCCTCCGGCTTCGGCTTCTCCACCATGTTGCGTACGTCCAGCAGCCGCGGATCGTCCGGATCCTGCTCGCAGTCCAGGCAGCCGTAGGAAGAGATGGCCGCGCCTTCCACGATCTCGGACGCAAGAATCGATGCCTGTGTCTGCTCGAACGCATCGACCATCTGCTTGAGGCAGGGAACCTGCGCGTCCACGACATCGTCAGGCAGAATCACCGCGAACGGCTCGTTGCCGACAAGCTGCTTGGCCTGCAGCACCGCGTGGCCCAGCCCCAGCGCATCCGGCTGGCGCGTGTAACTGATCTTCGCCAGATGCGAGACGCCGCGCACCATCTCCAGCAGCGCGGTCTTGCCGCGCGCCTCCAGCGCTGTCTCCAGCTCATACGATTTGTCGAAGTGATCTTCGAGCGACGACTTGCCGCGGCCGGTAACGATGATGATCTCTGTGCAACCGGCGGCAACAGCTTCCTCTACTCCGTACTGGATCAGAGGCTTGTCAACGAGCGGAAGCATCTCCTTGGGAGTTGCTTTGGTGGCGGGCAAAAAGCGAGTGCCAAATCCGGCTGCCGGAAAGACAGCCTTGCGCACCTTCATGGATGGCATTGTGTTGTTCCTACTCCTGAATGACTGCAGTAATCCTACCAACGCTTCGATGCAAAATTTCGCCGTGAGGCCGCGAAACTATCATCGTGCGCGCCTCAGCCCGGGGTCCCCAGCGAACTTGTTCGCTGCGGTGGACAGCCTAGAGCACAGGCGAGTCATCATGCAACATTGTTTTCCGGATTACCTTGATCGGCGCAAATCCCTGGCGCATGAAGTCATCATGAAAGCGTTGTAAAGAAAACTCTGCGCCCTGCCGCTTCTCGACATCCGCGCGCAGCTTCAGGATCTCCAGCTTGCCGAGTGTGTAATACAGATAGAGCGCATCCGATGTGCCGCGCTTCGTCTCCACCTCGGCGATCGGCCGCGCCTGATATCCCTCCTTCACGAAAAAGTCCTCAGCCTCGGGAATCGTGAGCTCACCGCCAACACCTGTATGCATCCGGATGGCGACGATGAAACGCGCGTCGCGTAGCAGAGCGTCCTGCAGCTGACCGAGCCGAATCAGCTTCGCTTCATGTTCATCCTTAGCACCGACACCCGGTGCGTTGTAACCCTCGTCCAGCATCATCTGCTCGCAGTAGTGTGCCCAGCCTTCGATGTTCGTGTTCGCGCCGATAATCTTGCGGATTTTGGAAGGGAACTGCGGCGTCCACAGAAACTGCACATAGTGACCGGGATAAGCCTCATGCACGCTCGTAGACACGATGGTGCCAATGTTGAACGCAGCCATGTATTCGCTCGTCTTCTGCGCGGGCCAGTTCGACTCCGGCAGCGTGACGTTGAAGTACGCCTTTGTCGAATGCGTCTCAAACGGTCCCGGTGGATCCATCGAAGCCTGCGTCGTCGCACGCATAAACGGCGGCGTCTCTTCGAGCGTCGGCTGCACATCGCTGGGAATCGTGATGATGTTGTGCGCGCGGATGAAGCTGATCTCCGAATCGAAACGGTCGTGGAACGCTTTGAGGAGATCGGCCGGGGCTGGATGAATTGCGGCCAACTCCGCCAACTCCTGCTGCGGCGTTTTCGTCGGATCGATCTCCTTCGCTACGCGCGCGAACTCCGCCTGGTTCTTGTGCAGGTCGTCGTAGCCGATCTGCAGCAGCTTATCCAACGGGATATCAACCATCTCGTTGTCCGCAAGCGCCTTGCGGAAGTTGTCCGCGCCCCAGCGAAAATCGCCATTGGAGCGCGGCAGAAGATCGCTCTTCATCCACGCCGCATACGATTTCATCGCCTCAATCACCGCCGCATTCGTCTTCGCGAACTCCGCCTTCGTCTGCGCATCTGTTGCCGCGTCGAAAGCCTTTGGAACATCATTCTGGAAGAAACTGACGTCGTCATCGATCTGCTCGAGCGCAATCTCCGTGTAGATGCGCGGCGGGTTCTTCAGATTCTTCCGTGCCTCAGCGAACACCTGCGGAATCAGCTTCTCGCGCTCCACCGCCGCGCGCAGCCGCGTATCCACGGGAGCATACGGCCGCTCCATGATCGTGAAGATCGCGTTCGTCACGCCGGTTGAATAGTTATCCGGATTCTTCTCCCACCCGCGAATTACCTCGAGCTGGAGGAGCTGGCCACGGATAGAGCCCAGCAGAATGTCGCGGTCCGCCGCAGGCTCCGCGTCCAGCGCCGAGCCATCGATCGCCGCAATCTTTCGCTCCCACTCATGCAGCGCCGCAATCTCCTTCTGAATCCCCGCCGCCGAGTAGTCCTCAAGCTGCGTGTCGTACTGATGCAGACCCGCCGTCGTGCCTGCGGTCGGCGCGTACTTGAAGTACACCTGCTCGAAGTACTGCTCGGACAGCGTGTTGAATGTCTGGCCTGCGCCATCGGCGGAAGGATGTTGTGCGAACATGGGAGCCGCAAAAAGGCTGAGGGCCAGCGAAGCAATGGTAAAGTGCCGCATGTGTCCCAGTGTAGTTGCTGAGCAGATCCAGGAGAGCCGTGAAATACGACCGGATACCCGCAGTGATATTCCTATTTTTCGTCTGCACAATGACCGCCCAGAACGTCCGGTCTATCCACGTGATCGGCTCTTGGGGTGGGCTCGGTACACCCGCTAAATCGGAGATACACATCCACAGTTCAGCAACGGAAACCAAGGAGAAGGGGATTGCCGTCAGTCCAATCGCACTAGCTCGACTCGTCAGTGCGCTTCAGGAACCCGCACTCGCTAAACCCTCTGCCTCAAATCTTGGGATCAGTACAGCTTGGCTGCGGAGTCATGTAGAAGTGGCTGGACGGAACGCGAGTATGCTCTGGTTCGATCAGGGTACACCAGCTCAAAAACAATTCTTCCGAGAAAAATTTGCTGATCTCTCGACTCTCCAATCACGGCTCGACGACGTCTATGAAGGACGCCACACGGACGATTATCCGGGGATGAAGATCGATATTCATCTAGAAAATGGCGACACAATGACCGCGACTTCACGATCACAAAACCCATTGATGCTGCCTTGGTGTGTCGGCTTGGGCAGTGCGCCATGCGCAGAGACCTTTAATTCTCATATTTCAGAGGCGCTGTATGACCTGCTACCAAAGAATTTCACGAACAGAGAGCGGTTACGCGATACCGACACGTTCGTCGGTCTGGCTCCCCAAATGGGGCTGTATATGTCCTCGGCGCTCGAGAAGGACTGGAACATGATCGGTGTCCAAGACAAGGACGCTACGTCACTTGCAAAGCTGCGACAGCACTTCACGATAAGGTATGCCGACATCAACACGTATAACGATCTACCCTTCAACGAAGTGCCGAATCAGGGCAAGAAAGTAGACGAGAATCTTCAGGTGATCTTGTGGAGGCCAGAATTTCCGCCCCACTTCACAATCGAAGCACACCTGTTGCGTGAACAGGGCCAGACGCTCGGGGTCGATGAGGTCTTCGACAAAACCAATCACTACGCGAATACAGTACTTGCGGTTCCGTGGCTCGCGGGTTTCCTCCGTGCTCACCCAGAGCAAGGGGCATATATCGTCTATGTGCACGGCACATCCATGACCGACAAAGCGATGCGGATATTTGCTCAGGATATGCACTTAACCGGACACGACGCCTTGGTACAGCGATCCCGCGCCTCGCAGAATGAGGATGTCCTCTTGGAGACCGGCAGTGGTGATTGGTGGATCATACTGCCCGATCACTCGATGATCCTGTGGCGCTGGGCGAGCCTGCACCCCATCCTCAAATGGCCCACGAATACGTTCAGTGCCAAACGATGCACGGACTATCAGGAAGTAACCGGAGGATGCGATGGCTCGCTAATTTCCCCAACAGGTGAAATTGTTCACTAACGAGTTGAGCAGGACTCAGTGACCACCGGATTCTGTATTCAGCATCGCCAGCAACTCCGGCGCCTCCTTCAAGACCGTCTTCGCGCAACCGGCCGGGCGGAGACGCCGCGCCTAGTCGATCCCGCATCAGACAGGGAATGCAGATGCCACGACCCGCTGCGCTCACCCTGCTCACCGTTCTGCTGCTCTCCTCAACCGCTCTGACCGGCTGTGTGGTCGCCGGCGTCACGAGTGGCGGACACTTCTTCATCTTCCCGGGCATCGCTGTGCTCGTGCTGATTTTTATTGTGCTGATGGTGTTCCGCCGGCGTTGAGCGGCCGTCAGTCCGTTGCGCCGCCTAGTTGCGCCAGCAACTCGCGCGTTTCCTTGAGCACCGTCTCCGCATTCGACCCCGACAACGGCCAGCGCAGCACACCCTGCGGTGTAAGCTGCGCGCCATTCTTCGCGTTGCGCGAGACAAGCTTCATCAGCACGCCGACGTTGATGCCTTTCCCAGCCTCCGCCGGCGCGGCGTGCAGCTTCTCGCTGAAGGTGATGAAGAGCATGTCGCGCATCGGCTTCATCTTGCCCGCCTGCGCGAGCGGCGAGTTTGTTGCGCGCGTTGCTATGGCATCACGAGCAGCCTTCGCGGCGTTCGATTCGCCGCTGCGATTCAGCGCTGCTCGCGAGGAAAACTGTAGGGATGCGACCTGCGGCGCCTGTCCATGGCGGCCGGCCAGCGGTTGCTGCGTCCGATTCAGCATCGTCGACGGCTGCCACGCGTTGGTCGGTCGCGCGACTTCCCGTCCCGCCCAATGCACTGTCTGCGGGCGGGCGGGTGGCTTCTGTTGCGGAGCGGGAGCACCCTTCTTCGCCTCGGCCTTTTCCTCCACCGCCACGCGCTTGCGTTCGATCTGCGCGATTGACAGCCGCTCGCAGATCAGCCGAATTTCGCCGACTGCCATCAGGTGCTGCACGTTTTCCGGAGGCTGCCCGTAACGATCCTGCAACTCGTCACGAATCTCAGTGAGCATCGCGTCCGTGTTCGCGCCGGCGATGCGCTTGTACATGCGCAGTCGTTGATTCTCCTCAGCGATATAGCTCTCGTCGATGCGCAGCGAGATGCCGAGGTTGATCGTGACCTGCAGGCGCTCCTCGTGGCCTTCGCCTTTCAGCTTGCTCACGGCCTCTTCAAGCATCTGCGTGTAGAGCTCAAAGCCGATCGCCTCGATGTGGCCAGATTGCTCGCCGCCGAGCATGTTGCCCGCGCCGCGCAGCTCCAGGTCCAGCGCGGCGATTTTGAATCCCGCACCGAGATCCGAGAACTCTTTCAATGCTGCAAGCCGGCGCCGCGCAATCTCCGTCAACTGCTGCTCCGGCGGAATCAGAAGGTACGCATAGGCGCGCCGATTCGACCGCCCTACGCGTCCGCGAAGCTGATATAGCTCGCTCAATCCGTGACGGTCTGCGCGGTTGATGATGATCGTGTTTGCGCGCGGAATATCAAGGCCGTTTTCGATGATGCTCGTCGCGCACAGCACGTCGTACTCGCCGTTCATGAACGCGAGCATCGCGCGCTCGAGCTCCGCCTCCGGCATCTGGCCATGGCCCACAACGACGCGCGCCTGCGGCACGAGCTCGCGAATCTTCGTCGCCATCTCGTAGATCGTCTCAACGCGGTTCGACACAAAATACGTCTGCCCGCCGCGCTCCAGCTCCACTTCAATCGCTGTGCGAATCAGCTTCTCGTCGAACTTCGCCACGACCGTCTGAATTGCCATACGGTCCTTCGGCGGCGTCTCAATGACACTCATGTCGCGCAATCCAACCAGACTCATATGCAGCGTGCGCGGAATCGGCGTCGCCGACATCGACAGCACATCGATCGCGGCGCGCATCTGCTTCAGGCGCTCCTTATGCCGCACGCCAAAGCGCTGTTCCTCATCCACCACCAGCAATCCGAGGTCCTGGAACTTCAATCCCTGCGCAAGAATCGCGTGCGTTCCGATCAGGATGTCGACTTTACCATCGGCCACACGCTCCAGAATCTCCTTGCGCTCCTTGGCCGTGCGGAAACGCGAGATCATCTCGACGGTGACAGGGAAGTTTGCGAAGCGCCGCTTAAAGCTTTCGAAGTGCTGGAAACAGAGCACCGTCGTCGGGGTGAGCACAGCAACCTGTTTTGAATCCTGCACGGCCTTGAACGCCGCGCGCATCGCCACCTCGGTCTTGCCGTAGCCCACGTCGCCGCAGAGCAGGCGATCCATCGGCTGCGTCGACTCCATGTCCGACTTGATGTCCGCAATCGCACTGATCTGGTCGTCCGTCTCGTTGTAGTCGAACGCGTCCTCGAACTCGCGCATCATGTTGTTGTCGGGCGAAAACGCTGTGCCCATCGCGGCCTTGCGCTGCGCGTAGAGCTTTAGCAGCTCCTCAGCCATGTCCTCCATGGCTTTCTTCACGCGCGCCTTGGTCTTGGACCACGAAGGATTTCCAAGCCGATTCAACTGCGGCGCGGGTCCTGCTTCCGTTGAGCGATATTTCTGAATCAGATCGAGGCGTGTGAGCGGAACATACAGCTTCGCGTCCTCGGCAAAGGTGAGGATCATCAGCTCAAGCTGCGAACTCCCATCGCCGTCGCTGCTCGTTTTTTCGTCAATGACACGCAGGCCGTCGTAGCGCGCGATTCCATGCTCGACGTGCACGACATAATCGCCCACCGCAAGATCGCGCAGGTCCGAGACAAACGCCGAGGTCTTGCCGCGGCGCACGGGGCGCGCGTGCACGTCGACCTCGTCGTTCAGATCATTCGCGCCGAAGAGTACAAACTGCCGAGCAGTCGCCCGATCGAGATCGAGCACCTGCACGCCATTCGCAATCGCGGCGCGCACCAGCACTGGCGTGCGCAGGTCGCCGGCGAGATAGCTCGACTCCGAAAACACGGTCGCCGACGCGCCGTGGTCCGTGCGCCAGCCGATGCGGTACGGCACGTTGTATTCCTGCAGTAGCCCGGCAAGCCGCTCCAGCTCACCCTGATTGGGAGCAGCCACGAGCACGCGCGCCTCACTCTCCATCAGCTTCTTCAACTCATCGATGAAACTCGGAATCGATCCATGAAAGCGCAGCGTTGGCCGCGTCGCAAACTCGATCTCGCTCGCGTCGCTCCGCGTGCTCTCGAGCACGTCTACCGCGCCGAGTTGATCGAGATCACAGCCCGAGAATGCACGCAATCTGTCCTCAAGCTCCCACGGCGAGAGATACAGATCCTCCGCGCGCACCAGCGACCCGATGCCGGAGCGTTCATGCCGCTGCTCGACCTTGTTCCACCAGCGCTCGCCCTGGTTCAGCACCATCGCGGGCTCTTCCACGAATACCCGCGTGTGCTGCCCCATCAGTTCCAGCAGCGACGACCGCGCTCCGGCGACTGGCGCGTAAAACTCCCACCCGGGAAAGATCGTCGCCTCACGCGCATTGCCACCGACATGCGTCTGCAACTCCGCTGGAGTATCACCGCCCTCCAGCGCAGCGCCCGCACTTCCGCTGCGCGTCAGCCGTGCATTGATCGCCTCGAGCAGCTTCTCGGTCGCGGGTGTCTCTGTGAGCGGAAGCAGCAGCGCCTCGTCGATCGACGTCGAAGAGCGCTGGGTCTCCGGATCAAAGCGCCGAATCGACTCGATCTCGTCACCGAAGAAGTCGATGCGCACCGGCCGCTCCATCTCGGGCCCATACACATCCAGAATGCCGCCGCGAATCGTCACCTGCCCCGGCATGTCGACGACATCCACGCGCGTGTAGCCGACCGAGATCAAATGATCGACCAGCATCTCCGGTATGTGTTCCTCACCGCGACGCAGCATCAGAGCGAGCGCAGCGTAATGATCGCGCGCAAACAGCCGCATGCATGCAGCCTCAATCGGCACGATCACGAGCCGTGCCTGCCCGCTTGCAATCTTCCAGAGCGTAGCTGCGCGCTGCTCCTGGATCTCCGGATGCGGCGAGAGATTTTCAAACGGAAGCACATCGTGCGCGGGAAGCCGCAGCACCTCTTCGGCACTCAGCGCGCCGCTCAACTGGCAGGCCGCGAGCACATTTGCATGCAGCGCCTCGGCGGCCTTGTTGTCCGCCACAAGCACGAGCGCTGGCGCCTCAGCGGCCTTCACGAAGTAGGGAAGATAGAGAGCCCGCGCGGTCGCGGTCAGTCCGGACACACGTCTCCGGCCCGTGCCGCCCGCTAGATGGCGACGCACACGCTCAAAGACTGGAGATCGTTCAAGGTCCGCGACCAACTCGCGGACGAACGGAAGAATCATGCAGTCTCCAGTGTAGCCCGGCGCCTGTCGCGGCGAACGCTCGCCCTCGGCTACGGCTCGACCGGTGTGTCTCCCTTGGCCAGGATCGCCTGTCCGTACTCCAGCAGCGTGACCATGAACACGCCCCCGCATACGTTTCCGGCGACAGCAATCCAAAGCCAGTGAAAGTAGCTGCCTGTGCCAAGCTGGTGACCCAGCACGGCGGAGAAAATTTCACCCGAGGTCGCGATGCAATGAGCGAAGTTCCCCAGACCCACCACGTAAGTGAGAATCCACAGGATCATCACTGAACCCGTAATCGAATGCGATCCGGAGACGAGCCATGCGGCCGTCGCGATGATCCAGCCCGCGGTGACAGCGCTCCAGAAAATCGTTCCCGGCGCGGTGTGCGCGGCTTGCAGACCGAGCTGCATCAGCGCCTGTCGAGTCTCCGGCATAAGCGCGCCGGTGCGTGTCGCCAGCGCCGCAAACGTCAGCGCACCCAGCACGTTGGCTGGAAGCACCGTGCACCACAGCCGCAGCGTATTCCACAGTTCGCGCTTCTCCGAGAGAACAAGCGCAACCGGATACAGAGTGTTCTCCGTGAAGAGCTGCGCCCGTCCGATGATCACCACGATGAAGCCGATCGGATAAAACATGGCTGCGATGAAGTGCGTCCTGGGCGACGTGCCGAACAGGCCGAGCACCAGCGCCGTACCCAGCCCCGAAAGCCCCATGAAGATGCCGCCGGCGTACCCAGAGATCGCGAGCGACAGCGTTGATCGTTTCAGCTCCGTCTTCGCATTAAGGGCGACCTGCTCGTAGATGTCTTCTGCAGTGGGCCGCTCCAGGTTCTTCTGGCGCGATCCGCCGGTGTCGCCACCGCCTCCATTACCGCCTCCACTGCTGTCGCTGTTCGCCGCGCCTGCGTTCTGTCCGGCCCAGCCGCTCTCCTTGCGATGTTCTTCGCCGGCCTGCTCTGGTCCTGACGCGCTCGTCGACTGCTCTGGCATTCACCGCCTCCGCGAAACTGAAGCTATGAGATGCAGCGGCGGCCCGCCAGCGAGGGGTGCGCATTGATAAACTCAAACCATGCCCGCTCTTGCCGGTCTCGCGCCCGAGGTGATTGCCAAATACCAACCCGTGATTGGTCTTGAGGTCCACGTCCAACTGCTGACGAAGACCAAGGCCTTCTGCGGCTGCAAGAACGAGTACGGCGGCGAGCCCAACACGCACATCTGCCCGGTCTGCCTGGGTCTGCCCGGCGCTCTGCCCGTGCTCAACCGCCAGGCAGTCGAGTTCGCGACGCTCGCGGCCGAAGCGCTTGGCTGCACCATCAACACACGCAGCATCTTCGCGCGCAAGAACTACTTCTACCCCGACCTGCCCAAGGGCTATCAAATATCGCAGTTCGATAAACCACTCGCCGAACATGGCTCACTGACTGTGCCTGACGCTGATGGCAATCCGAAACGAATCGGCATCACGCGTCTGCACATGGAAGAGGACGCCGGCAAGAGCCTGCATGACGGCTTCGCGGACTCCGGCACACGCACCTACATCGACCTCAACCGCTGTGGCACGCCACTCATCGAGATCGTCTCCGAGCCCGACATCCGCACGCCCGACGAAGCCTTCGAGTACCTCACGCGCCTGAAGGAAATCCTGCTTTACACCGGCGTCAGCGATTGCAACATGGAAGAGGGCTCGCTGCGCTGCGACGCCAACGTCAGCGTGATGCCCAAGGGCTCTGACAAATTCGGCACCAAGGCTGAGGTCAAGAACGTCAACAGCTTCCGCTACATCCGCGCCGCGCTGGAGTACGAGATCGAGCGGCAGATCGGCGTGATTGAGGAGGGCGGCCGCGTCGTGCAGGAGTCGCGCCTCTGGAACAATGCCGAGGGCCGCACGTATTCCATGCGCTCGAAAGAGCAGGCGCACGACTACCGCTATTTCCCGGAGCCTGATCTTCCGGCGCTGATCGTCGGCGATGCATGGAAGAAGGACATCCTCGCTGGAATGCCGGAGCTGCCGGAGGCACGCCGCGCGCGTCTCACAACTGAGTTCGGCTTGAGCGCACAGGATGCCGCAACGCTTACAACAGACCGCGAACTCGGCGATTTGTTTGAGCAGGCCGCCAAGCGCGCGAAGTCACCCAGGCGCGTCGCGTCCATCCTGCTGAGCGAGATCACCATGCGTCTCCGCGCAGCCGACATCACGCTCGATAAGAGTCCCATTTCGCTCGACGGTGTCGTGCTCGCCGCCGACCTCACCGAAGGCGGCGCCATCAGCTCGAAGCAGCTCAAGCAGCTCCTCGACACCTGTTTTGCCGAGGGCCGCGACTTCGCCTTTGTCTACGACCGCGACAAGCCGCAGCAGATCACCGACAGCTCCGCCATCGAGAAGATGATCGACGAGGTCATCGCCGCGAACCCCGCGCAGGTTGCGCAGTTCAAGGGCGGCAAGCGCACCGTGGCAGCGTTCTTCGTCGGCCAGGTGATGAAGCTCTCGAAGGGCCAAGCGAACCCGGCGCTGCTCAATGAGCTCGTCGTAAAGAAGCTCGACGCATAGAGGACCCGCCTCCTTACTGAGCAGGCGCGGTTGCCGTTTTCTTTGATTGTGTCGCCTGTACCACCACAGCGCTCTGGTCACTGGTCAGTTGAATCGGAAGAGACGCATCGCCAAATGTGGCGAGACCCTTCAGCTCCAGGTGTGTTGGCGGAATGCAACCCTTGCAATTGGGCACGTCAGTGCGCTCAACGTTCGCAATATTGGTTGCGCGCAAGATGTAGTTACCCCCCGGTACAAAGTCAAAGCGAAAGCTCCCGTCGTCAGACTCCACGTCCGTGAACGTGAGTTCCTCGCCCGTATCGGCAAATACAAGCGTCAGGCGGGCCGAGTTCACAGGCAACTCGGAGTTCGGTTGAATCACGGTTCCGCTGAGCGTGTATAGCTTCGACAGCGGTATATCAACGTCGACACTTGTCGCGTCTTCGCCCTCCTCGACCTTCACCGGCTTGGCGTCGCCAGGACGAAACGCGTCGCCGGGATAGACACGGAGATGATAGCCATCACCGTAGCCTGTACTGCCGCCGGAGGCAAAGATGTAACTGACAGTAACCTTGTTCAGCTCGACATTGGCACGCACCATGTACTCACCAGCTGCAAGTCCGCTGAAGCGATACGCTCCCTGGTCATTCGTATAGCTCGTGCCACCCATGCCGTGACTGGCGAGTCTTCCAGTACGCACAGTCTGCCATTCACCCTTGTCACTGCGCTGCAATAGCTGCACCCCGACATTGATGCCTGGTGATCCATCCTCAAAGCGCACCATTCCGGCGATGACAGCACCGCGAATAACCGTGACATCGGCCTGAGTGGTGTGCCCGGCCGTGACCGAGATCGTTGTCATGTAGCGCGCTATCTTCTGCTTCAGCGCCTCGTCCGGATCGTTGAGTTGCGCACGCGTAAACAGTGCGAGCGGGGTAATATAGCCATCCTGCTCCGCGATCACATAGTAACGACCCGGCGGTACCGCGGGAATGGTAAACGAACCGTCGAGGCTCACGGTCTGCAGCTGAAAAGTTCCTTCGGGGTGATACCCACGGTCGTCCTTCCTGAGCACCGGCGAGTTTAGGTCCACGACCGGTTGAAGCACAACGTGCGCCAGCCGCGCGGGCTGCTGTGTGTCCGAACACTGGACGTGGCCCGTGACAGCGCCGAGCGCCTCGTTGTTCTGCGCGCCCGCCGCAGCGATATCAACGCAGCCAAAGATTGCAACAAAACAGAGCGCGCCGAGGACCCGGTGAGTCATATCGCGAGCCAGTCTACCAGCCGATCTCGGGAGAGCGCAGTGTAGTCTCAACGCATGCGGAGGTTCACCGGACGAAGACGAAGGGCCATTCTTCTTGTGGCGACACTGCTCATGGCCGGGTGCATGCGGCGCTACACACCGCCCGAATCGCCGATGCCCCCGAACACCATCCTTCTATCGCAGACGATGCGCGAGCTCTCTGCGAGGCCCGGCTTCACCGAAGCGCTGCTGAAAGAGCTCCAGGGACAGTCGCACGGCGGCAAGCACGGAGCTGCGCTGCTCACGCCTGCTCTCATCGATGATTTTCGCAAGTTGATTCTGGGGAAGAACTGGCAGGGCCTCGATCGCTTCCCTGGATGGTCCATGCGCGCGATCACGCCGACCGTGGGCGGGATCGACAAACTCGTTGCAAAGAATCAGTCGCCTGCTGACACTCAGAAGTTCCTCGACCTCGGTCCCTATGCTCTTGATCGTGAGCAGACGGTCTCGCTCGATGAGCCATCCACCTTTTCGCCGTTCACAACTGAAGGGATCGTCACGCAGCTTGCGCCAGATGTGACACGCGGCGACGGCCCCAACAACCTTGCACCCGAGCACGCCGCAAGCCAGCGCCTCGCCGACGTGCTGAACCGACTGGCGGCGAGCGGACTCGCCGGCGCGAAACCCATGACCGTTACGATCACCGGACAGGCCGCGGCAACTCCGCAGGACCTCATCGCTGCGCTCGCAGCCACAGGTCACACTGTCACTGTGATCGATGCGCGATACTTCGCCAACTTCGGGCACCTCCACTACAAGGGCGCCGACGTGATGATGCCCTTCTGGGTCAATACCGGCTTCGCTGTTCCGATTACCGGCGGTCCGTTCGGCATCGGCGCGCGACCACTGCTTGTTCCTGTTGCACATGCCGAGTACGAATGGCAGATTCGCGGACCGAAGATCAACGCCGACATCAGCTATTACTACGGCATTGACGGCAAGAGCGAGTGGCGCACCATGGACACACTCGACCAGGCATGGGTGCTCAAGCGCGCGGCCCACACCTACACCGGCTCGCAGGCCGTCGAAGTTACGCGCCTCGCGGGCCTGCTGACCATTGCATACATGCATCAGCATGAGCGCCATCCCGATCTTCCCTTCGGCGGGTATTACACGCTTGGTGTCTGTCAGGACGGCGTCGCCGCCATCGAGCATCGCATAACCGGGAGGACGACGCTGTTCCCGAACACGGCTGACGAGACGCTCTTCGACGATCCGCGCGATTCGGAAGTGAACGCACTCCTCGCTGCCATCCCTAAAGACCGCAACGGCGCGCCGCCAGACGCCGAGCGCATCTTCGGCTCACTTCCCGCTGAGCCCGGCGCCGACGGCGCGTTCAGCGCGATCACGATTCCCGGGCTCGCCGACGATCTGCAGCTCAGCTACGCTGCGTGGCGGGCGGGCAAGCTTCACCACACGCGCAGCCGCACGTTCGACTGGATTCTCGGGACTCTCGCAAGCATTAGCTTCGCTGGTGCGGGCGTGTTGATTGCGCTGGTTCTTCTTCGCCGCAAACGTTAATTCCGAAGTACACTCCAATCGCGACGCAGGGTCAGGCTCAACGAACGAAGATCCGGCGATGCAACGAAGTTGGTGCAGCAGTGCTCCAACTTCACGGGAGGTAGTAACCCAAATGGCAACCAAGAAATCCAGCAGCAAGAAGAAATCCTCGGGCCGCAAAGCCTCAGCCAAGAAGTCCTCCAGCAAGAAGAAGAGCAGTCGAAGTACTAAGCAGTCGGGCCCCAAAAAGAGCTCCGCGAAAAAGTCTTCTGCGAAGAAATCCTCTTCGAAGAAGAGTTCCTCGAAGAAGAGCTCTGGCCGCAAGTACTCGAAAGGCGCTGGCAAACAGGTGAAGCGCGAGATGCACGAGATGCATCAGGGCAAGCTGAAGAGCGGCCGCAGCGGCAAGAAGGTCACGAATCCGAAACAGGCCATTGCAATCGGACTTTCGGAAGCTCGCAAAAAAGGCGCGAAGGTTCCGGACAATCCGAACAAGTAAGCGCGAAAAATTCCGGCGCGGTCTCCATGGGAGCCGCGCCTTTCTATTTGCCTTCAATGGCTCGATGCCGATTAGTTATTGACCCCGGTGTGCGACTGCGCCTGCGCCAGGTCCGCGGTCGATCCGCCCGTGTATTTGCGATAGACGCTGATGTGGAAGCACGCCTGCTGGAATTCCTCTTCCACGTCGATCATACCCGCGTTCATCAGCGGCGCGAGATACAACCGCATCCACGCGATCTGCGCTACTGTCATGCCCTTCTTTCCGAAGTCAATCGCCTGGCCGGTCAAATGCGGTGATGCAGTTTCTCCTTCGATCGCGGCCGCATTGCCGTTCACGTGCTGCAGCCGAAGCTGATAAGAGATCGTGCGCACCGCCGAGTTCAATTCCAGCGGCTGGCCAAATCGCGCATAATAGGCGCGCGCAATGTCGCTCGCAAACTTCGCCGTCCATGGCCGCGCAAAGCGGCGGTTCTCCGGAAGCTCCGGATTCACGTGCAAGGCCGGAGATCCCGCGACCTCAATCAGCTGATGCGAGTAGCGCAGCCGGTCAAGCTCTTCATCATTCTCGATGCGCTCCAGCCCGGCGGCATCCGCCATCTGGTTCTGGTGCACAAGGATCTCGCGCGATCCACGCAGCGGCGGCGGAACAATCAGCCGTCCCGTGCGGGTGTACATCGGAGTCACGCGCGGCTGAATCGCAGCCTGTGCCATATCGTTTGCAGCGCTTCCGGTAGGGATGTCAGGCGCGGAAACATGCGGTGCTTCCGCCGGATTCAACGGACCTGCCGGACTGCCAGATGCTGCCTCTACCAAACTGTTCGCTGTTGGCACCGGCCGCGCTAGCGGTTCCGGGTGCCGCACAACAACGCTCTCTCGTAACGGGTGAGCATTGCGCAGCGCGACCGAACGCCGCAACCGCCGACCCGTCATCCGGTCAGCCACAGCGTTGCGGATCTTCGGTGCACGCGGAGCTCGCCGGGCCGAGACTTCGACAGCCTCATGCCGGCTGGAGCGATGTGAACTCGCCGCGCGCGACTTCGTTCCATGCCGGGACACCGCATACGAATGCATCAACACATGAGGCGGCGCACTCGAGCGCGAATGTCGCACCAGCCGCTCGCGCGAGGCCGCTTCGGCCGCCGGACATACTGTCGCGGCGAGAACAAGTGCGATCACAAAGAAGATCGCGAGCGGACGAAGCAGAGAAGACTGCACCTCTGCGTTCTCCTCACATCGGGAGGCGGGGTTCAACATGGGCCAGGTTTTCGAAGGAGGCGGAGAGCCACCAGAGCTCTTTCAGGCTATCGTCACTCCACCGTTCGGGGCCAGTGCCGATCCGGGTTCTGCCACTGCCACCTCTGTGGAAGGAGTGCAATTCCCTTGCCCCGAAAACAGTGCAGCCTCCGCCGCGCGCCGTCGCACCAGGCCGGGAATCACGCGCCCACCCGCATGCACCCACAGGCCAAATTGTGCTGCGGCGCTGGCGAAGTTGCAGCGGTTCACGTCGTGCAGCAGCGTGGACCCGAGGAAGCTGCCGCGCCCGGCGTTGAAGCAGAAGTCCGCCAGCGCATCGAACTGGTGCTGCGTGAGCGGCACCTTTACGGCCTGCCGCACGCATTTGACCGATGCGTCCAGGTCGGCCCGCAGCAGCGCTTCGGCCTCGGCCTCATTAATATGTTGTCCCGCGCGCACCTCGGACCCCGTGTGTCCGAAGCCGATCGTCCACACGCCGGCCGAATCCTGGTAGGCCGTGAGTCGCAGCCCCTCGAAGCTGCGCGTCAGCGCCAGCCCCGCGCTCGAATATTCATAGTCGTTCATCGTGATCGCGCGCCTCCTCCGCGCGCAAGTTCAGGCAAAGCCAGCGGCTTGAATCTTTACGCCGGGCTGGCGCATCGAATACCGTTTGGTACGCGTCTTTACTCAAAGGCGCGGGAGCGCCGCAGGGGTAAACTTAATAGCGTTCCCCGCACCCGCGCGTGCAAAGCCCCCTGACGAATGGAGCGCATTCCCTTGGCAACTGAGACAACCTATGACCTCGCGGTCCTCGGCGGCGGACCCGCTGGATACACCTGCGCCATCCGCGCCGCACAACTCGGCCTCAAGGTCGCGCTGATTGAAAAGACCGACAAGCTCGGCGGCACCTGCCTGCACTGGGGCTGCATTCCCACCAAGTCGCTGCTCTTCTCCGCCGAAGTGTGGGACCACCTGAAGGCCGCCAATGAACTCGGCATCGAGAATGTCGACAAGCCCACGCTGAACTGGGACAACCTGCTGAAGCGGAAGGACAAGGTGGTCTCGACACACACCAAGGGTCTCGACTTCCTGATGCGGAAGAACAAGATCACGGTCGTGCGCGGACACGGCCGACTCACCGGCGCGGCAAATGGCGGCGTCTTCACCGTCCAGGTCACTGACGAGGACAAGGGCAAGCCGCGCGACCTGCAGGCCGAAGGCTTCACGCAGCAGACCAAAGCCGAAGTGAAGGCCAAGAAGGTCGTGCTCGCGATGGGCTCCGACGCGCGCATGCTGCCGGGCTACCAGGCCGACGACACGATCCTCACCAACATGCAGATCCTCACGCTGCCGAAGATGCCCAAGTCGCTCGTCGTCATCGGCTCAGGCGCTGTCGGCGTCGAGTTTGCCTCCGTCTTCAAGAGCTTCGGCGCAGATGTGACCGTGCTCGAAGCACTGCCGCGCGTGGTTCCCGTCGAGGACGAAGACGTCTCCAAGGAGCTCACGCGCCAGTACAAGAAGCGCGGCATCGAGATCTCGACCGGCTGCAAGGTTGAGAAGATCGAGAAAACGAAAAACGGCGCGAAGGTTTCGTGGACGGATCCGAGCAGTAAGGCGCAGACCAAGGAAGTAGAAAAAGTTCTCGTCGCCGTCGGCCGCGCACCGCGCACCTATGATGCCGGCCTCGACAAGGTAAATCTCCAGCTCGACCGCGGCTTCGTCACGGTGAACGAGTGGATGGAAACCTCGGTCCCCGGCCTCTACGCCATCGGCGACATCGTCGGCGGGCTGCCGCAGCTTGCGCACGTCGGCGCGATGGCCGGCATCGTCGTTGCGTCGAAGCTCGCGGGCAAGTACGCGCGGCCGGTCCGCAAAGACCGCACGCCCGGTTGCACCTACTGCGACCCGCAGATCGCCAGCGTCGGCCTCACCGAGGCACAGGCCAAGGAGAAGGGCTACCAGGTCAAGGTCGGCAAGTTCCCGTTCGTCGGCAACTCCAAGGCCACGATCGTCGACGCGCACGACGGCTTCGTGAAGGTTGTCTCCGACGCGAAGTACGGCGAGATCCTCGGCGTGCACATCATCGGCCCGCAGGCGACCGAGCTCATCGCCGAAGCAGTCACCGCGATGGAGCTTGAAGCCACGGTCGAAGAGATGATGTTCACCATCCACGCCCACCCCACGCTCTACGAGTCGTTGCTCGACGGCTTCGCCGCCGTGGAGAACATGGCGATCAACGTCTAAGTAGAATCAACCGAATGAGCCGGGCGCGAAGCCCGGCTCTTCTCTCGCATGCACCTTCATCTTCTCCAACTCGGCCGCATCCCCTATTCGGAGGGACTCCGTATTCAAGCCGAGGTCGTCGCCGCACGCAAATCCGGCGTCATCGGCGACACGCTGCTCCTCATGGAGCACCCGCCAGTCCTCACGCTCGGCCGCAACGCCACGCGCGCCAACATCGTCGCGAGCGACGAACTCCTTGCGCGCAAAGGCGTCGAGATCGTCGAGACCAACCGTGGCGGCGAGGTTACCTACCACGGCCCCGGCCAGCTCGTCGGCTATCCCATCTTCGACCTGCGCGGCGACCTGCCCAACAAGCGCGGCCCGTTCCTCGGCCCCGTCGACTTTGTCCGCCTCATGGAAGAGGCGCTCATCCTCTCCTGCAAAGACTTCGGCGTTCCCGCGCAGCGCATCTGCAAGCGTACCGGCGTGTGGACCTACGCGGGCGGCTCGATACAGGAGAAGAAGATCGCTGCCATCGGCATTCACGTTTCGAACGCCATCACGTCGCACGGCTTCGCGCTCAACGTCACGACCGACCTGCGCGACTTCAACTGGATCGTGCCTTGCGGCATTGCCGATCGCGGCGTCACTTCGCTCGAGTTGGAATCGCCACAAGACCCTCCGCCCACGCTCGCGCAGGCTTCGAACTCTATCGCCGCCAAGTTCGGCCACGTCTTCCATCGTCAGGTGCTCGCATCCAACTCTCTCGACGAGCTGCTTGCGACCGGAGCTGCCGCGTCAGTTCGCTAACCGAACGGCCCGAGCGAAGCCCCACCTCGCGCTCGTATAATCCACAATTGCGCCTTGCGCACTGATTGAACCCCCGGAGAAGGCCCGATGCCGACCGACGTAGTCATGCCCCAGATGGGCGAATCCATCACCGAAGGCACCCTCACCAAGTGGCTGAAGAAGCCCGGCGACACCGTCCAGCGCGACGAGCCGCTCTTCGAAATCTCCACCGACAAGGTCGACGCCGAGATCCCCTCGCCCGTCGCCGGCACGCTCGGCGAGATCAAGGTGCAGGAGGGCGCGACCGTCGGCATCAACACCGTCGTCGCCACAATTAATGAGGACGGGGTCAAGTCGTCGGCGGGCGCCGCTGCCCCCGCAAGCTCCGGCGCGGTTCCGACGAAGGAAGACACCGTCACCCCCGGCGCCGTCGACACCGCTGTTCGCGACGAAGAGGCGGAAAAAGAAGCGCTCGCTCCGGCCTCCGGCAACGGCGCTGCCTCTGCCGGCCCTGGCACCGAAGTCCTGATGCCGCAGATGGGCGAGTCCATCACCGAGGGCACCATCACCAAGTGGCTCAAGAAGGTCGGCGACACCGTCCAGCGCGACGAACCCATCTTCGAGATCTCCACCGACAAGGTCGACGCCGAGATTCCTTCGCCGGTCGCCGGCACCCTCACCGAGATCAGGGCCGCCGAAGGCTCTACGGTGAGCATCAACACCGTCGTCGCCGTCATCGGCGGAGGCGCCGCCGCTCCTGCCGCGAAGCCTTCAGCACCAGCAGCCGCTCCCGCGAAGGCGCCCGCAGCCGCACCAGCACCCGCTGCTCCGGCCGCCGCAGCAGCCTCAGCCGGCGAGCGCCCGCGCTCCTCGCCGCTGGTCCGCAAGATCGCCACCGAGAACAACGTCGACCTCTCGCAGGTTCCCGGTACCGGAGCCTCCGGCCGCATCACCAAGCAGGACATCACCTCGCACATCAGTGGTGGCGGCGCAGCCGCAGCCCAGCCAGCCGCTGCGGCACCCGCTCCCGCGAAACCCGCAGCTCCGACAGCCCCGACTTACGCGCCTATGCCCGGCGAGCTCGTCCCAATGTCGAAGATGCGCGCCATCATAGCCAAGCGCATGATCGAGTCCAAGCACACCAGCGCGCACGTCCACACCGTCTTCAAGGTGGACATGACACGCATTGTGAAGCTGCGCGAAAAAGAGAAGAACAAGTACGAGCAGCGCAACGGCGTGAAGCTCACGTACATGCCGTTCATCACGCGCGCCGCCGTGCACGCGCTCCGCAAGCACCCCATTGTCAACGCGGCCACGCAGGGCGAGGCAATCCTCTACAACAAGAACATCAACATCGGCATCGCCGTCGCGCTTGAGTGGGGACTCATCGTTCCCGTCATCAAGCAGGCGGAGGACAAGAGCTTCCTGGGCATCGCGCGCGCTATCGTCGACCTCGCCGACCGCGCACGCTCGAAGAAGCTCGCTCCCGATGACGTTGCTGGCGGCACGTTCACGCTGACCAACTCCGGTATCTTCGGCGAACAGTTTGGCACGCCCATCATCGCGCAGCCACAGTCGGCGATCCTCGGCATCGGCGGCCTCAACAAGGAGCCGATGGTCCTCACCGACAAGGACGGCAACGACAGCATCGCTGTTCGTTCCATCCAGCGCTTCACGCTCGGCTTCGACCACCGCATCATCGATGGCGCCGATGCCGGCAAGTTCATGAGCGACTTCAAGGCCTACCTCGAGAACTGGAGCGAGGACATCGGATAAAGAGAAACCAGCAGAACGTCTTTCACAAACACAGCGGCAGACTCCACGAGTCTGCCGCTTTGCTTTGCTAGGCAATCAGCCCAAGCGCCTTCAGGTCAGACTGGATCACACCATCACCGGTCTCCGCATCCGCGATGAGCTGCTTGATGTCGGCGACCACCGCCGAATCCAGCGCCAGCGACAGCCCGCCGCCCTGCGCGGCCGCGGTCGCATCCTTCACGGTCTTGATCGCATCCGAACCGACGGTCAGCAGAATCGCGCGCGTCTGCGGGCTGGAAATAATCAGCCACGCCTGCTTCGCCTTCTGAAAGTCTGCCGACAGCTTCGTGTAGAAGGTCTTGATGTCATTCCCCACGGTCGACAATACAGTTGCAACGCTCATTCTTCTCTCCTCTTGCTTGTTGAACTAACCCTTGTGCCACACGCTCGCGTTCAGACACGCGACCACACCATCGACGATCGACCCCAACCCCGCCGAGAATCCATCCGCGTCGACAATCTGCTTCTGCTCAACCGCATCGAGAACATTGAGACCCATGGTCACAACGCCGAGCACAGCATGTTTCTTCTGTTCGCCGGACTTTCCGGCAAACATCGTCTCCATGTTCAAGATCGCTCTCGGCAGCACACCGAGAACCCGCAAGAACAGCTTTACGAATTCCATCTCGATCCCTCCCGTTAATGTCTTCCGCCCAGCCACGCAATCGCAATGTGCGCGAGCGTCAGCAGCGAGCCGAAGGCCGCACCCAGCCCCTTCAGCCGCTGCACGCTCTGCTCATGCGAATCCACCCGCTGCTCCAGCTTGTGCAACCTCCCTGGTTGCCCAATCCCGAGCAGCTCTTTCATCTGTGCCTGCAGCACACTCAGCTCGCTCAGCACCTGCCGCTCGAACTCCGTCATCACCCACCCCATCTCTTCATCAACTAATCGGCACGTTTACAAACACGGCGCTCGAAAACCGCGAGTACAGCGGCGGCGAGCTCGCGTCGTACATCCGCACGAAGTACTGCTCCACCTGGGCGGCGCGCGGAATCGAAAAGCTGCGCACTGGACTGCGAAGCACCAGGTCCGCCGTGTCCACGTTCGCGCCGAAGTTCCAGTCGCGCCGCCGCACCTCGAATCCGCCGCCCGCCGGCGGATCGCACCCCGCATCGATCTGCAACTCGCTTGCGTTCACAGTCGTCACCGCCAACTGCTGCAGGTTTGCGAGCGCCTGCGCTGGAGCCGTCTCCGCCACCGCGGGCAGAAACGCATCCGGCGCAATCGCCTCACTCAGCTTCATCCCAAGACCCGCGGCCCACTCGGTCGCCCAGTCGTTCGCGAACTTGATCGCGTATGTCAGGATCTCCGGAGCGGCGTTGCCGTCCTTCACGTCAACGCTGCGCACCAGAAGCGACGACGTCACGCCATCACTCGTTACCGCAAGCACATCACCCGGCCATATATCCGCTGACGGATTCACCGCCGTGTACGATCCCGCAACCGCCGCAGTTCTGCTCGTCGCAAACGCCAGCAATGCCTGCGTTGCAGATTCACAATCTGCGCTTGAACGCGCAACCGGCTGCAGCACTTTGCCGAGCCATCGGCTTGTGCCGGCAATCCCTGCTGCCGCACCAGCCTGTGCCTCGGACGCGACACTTGTTTCGTTCGCCATGCGTGCAATCGACCGCTGCTGATTGCGATAGTGCACAGTCACAATCTCGCCGACAACCGGAACGCGCCCGCTCAGAAACTTCACCTTGCCTGGCGTGCCCGCGCTCGTCCCATAGCTGAACGTGCAGTCCACACCTTCGCCCGCGCTTCCAATCAAACGAGTCTGCAGCGTTCCGCTGGGCAGCGTGCTCACGACCCACGCACTGCCCGGACACGTCACAGTCACAGACCGAACCGAGCCGTAGAGCTGCGTCGAGTTCACTGCGACGAACTCGCACGTCATCGGCGAATCCGCTACAGCTCCGCTTGCCGCCGCGCTGTCGTACAGCACCGTCGCCGGCGTGTTGGAACTCGCGCCTTCATCGACGAGCTCGAACACCACATCGCACGGAGCCTGCACGCCTGCCGGGTTTCCGAAGCCCTGCACGACACCGTCTACCATGCAGTAGTAGCGCTGCATCACGCGCTGCATCTCCACACAATGCAGCCGCAGGCGCAGCGTGTATGCGTGGCCAGCAGTTGGCGTGAACACAGTGCCGACCTCAGTTCCATTCAGCACCGGAACAACGACGGTTACACCCCCGGTACCACTTGCACTCTGCCGCACGCGAAACCCCGCGAAGCACTCTGCCAGTTGCACAGCGCCCGGATACAATCCCGCGAGCGTGCCGTCGGACGCTGCGCCGAAGACCACACCAGCAAGCTGAATGACGACGCTTCCACCAATCTCCAGTGCGTCCAGCGCGGACAGCATCGTCTGTCCGTCCTGGCCCGTGCCGCCGTTCAACACGAGGCCGCCAGCGCCCAGGGAAAGATGCGCGCCTGGGTCAGTCTTCTGCCAGACGGTCGTGTCGACAGCCGGGCCGGTAAAGCTGTCGTTGATCCACGTACGCTTCGTCTCGCGGAATGCGGATTCGCTCAGCACGAACTCTGCCGTCGTCCCATCACCCGCGAAACTCTCGCTGATGTAAGCCGCCGGCTCCTCGGCGCCGGAGAGAGTGACATCATTCGCCAGTTCGCGCACTGCTCCCACCTGCAACTCGGCCACGTTCAGCGAGCCATCTGCATCACTGAAGTTGTGTGTCGCCGTTCCAGCAGGCTGCAGCATGATCTGCCCATTAAGCGCGCGATATCCCGCGTATGCTGCTGACGCAGCCTCACCGGCATTCACGCTCCACGGAACATCCGCACGCGCCGTGAACACTCCGCTCACCTGCGCACCGCCGGAAGACGACACCGTCAGCGCGCTGCTCGCGCCGGCCTGCACACGTGCCGCCATTCGCGCCAGCAACTGGTTGCCGTTGAGCGCGAGCGATGAACCCATCAGTTGCGCCGCACCGGAGCCTGCGCGATCGAGCAGCCACTCGTCACTCACCGCGCTCACTCGCGCTCGATACACCGCGCCCGCGCTCGCGTCGCCGGCATACACCTGCACAGGCTCTGTCGCCAGATATCCGGTAAACAGAATTGCGCCTGCTTCAGACTCGACGACGACACGCCCCAGCCGCGCCGGCACGGGAAGACCCTCCACGCCCACCACCAGCTCCGCCGTGCAACGCGTCGGCGTATTCAGCACGCGCTGAATCGTGATCGGAGCTTCCGGCGCAACCGACTGCGTGTAATCGCGCGCACCCTGCCCATCCAGATTGTCAATCGTGATCCGCAATCCACTCTCCTCTCATCCTCAGCACGCAACAAAACTGCGGAAGCACACGACGTTCTCGCCGTCGACCGCGTCCTGCACCGGAAGCGCGCGAAACGCCGCGCTCTGTCGCACATCCTCGAGCCCGCCACCGCTCGCTACTGAACTCTCCGCCGCACTCACCATCGACTGCAGACGCGGATAATGCCACAGCACGCGCTCGCCCTGCTGTCCTTCTGCAACAAACAGCGCCGACCATTCCTGGAAGAACGTTGAGCCCTCGCGATCACAAAATCCGGCGACGCCGCTCACCTTCATTGCAGTCGTGGGAACACCCGCGAGCAGCGGTTGCTCCAACGTCAGCGCGCCGCTTGAAATCGACGCAATCCGCCCAACGTTCAGCGACACGCGTCGGACGTAATCCACATCCGTCAGCGCCGCCTTCACGTATGCACCGCTCACGCCGCTGCCGATGAAGCCGAGCTGTTGCGTGTAGTCCACGTCGACCACAACGGTCTCGCCCACTGCAAAGTTCGCAGCCGCAGATCCAAGCTGCAACACGTTCGCTGTCGATCCGCTTTGCAGCGCGACCGCAGGCACAGCCACTCCGCCCGATCCTGCGGCCGCGGCGCCGCTCTGTACGTTCAGCAGATTCATCTGCTGCGTTCCCGCAGCCAGCGCCATCTGCAGCTTTCCCCAACTCGCAAACTGCAACGCGACAGTTGCGTCGATCAAGCTGCGGCTCTGCATCTGCGGAGTCGCGGGCGCACCTGCGCGCACCGGCTCAATCTTCGTCCCGGACTTCCGCGTGAATCCAGTAATCCACCCCAGGTCAATCCAGGGCGCGGGAGGCGTACCCAGCGCAAACGTCCCCTGCTGCGCGGGATCAAAGATCGTCGCTTGCTTCGCCACGCGATTCACCGGCGCGAAGTACGCGCGCACCCTGCGCACTGCCGGCGACATCGTCTCAGTTGTCACGTTCACAGCTCACCTGCTTCCTCGCAGCTCATCACTGTGATCTTTGCGGTCCGCCCGATGCGATCGCCTTTCACAATCAACGGCCCAAGCGCGACGTTGCTCCACCAGATGTTCGTCGTCAGTGGCGTCGCACTACCGCCGTTCGCCAACGCAGCATAGTTCTGTTTCAGCGAATGCTGCGGACATGCGTTTACCGCCGCAGTCAGCTCCGCGTCCATCTCAGTCAACAAGCGCCCGCGATCCAGCCCTGCATTACCTGCCGTCCCCGCGGTTTCATACATCACCTCGCAAGTCAGCGTCGCAACCGGCAGCGCATTCGCTGCGTCTACGGTGGCATCCAGCCAGCGCAAGCGGAAGCAGTCCGGCATCGTCACCGTCGTAACAAGTTCGTTCTCCTCCACCAGCACACCCGGACGGATCACACCGCGCAGCACGATCGTGCGCTCCGGATTCGCCGCCGCAATGCGTGAGCGCAGCACCTCGTAAAACGTGTCCTTCGCGTTCTGCAATCTCTCTCCACCTTCCTAGCGATCCGGCGCTCGCAGCTCCAGGCTGTACATGTACGTCTTGCCATCCGAGGTCGAAGCTGTGTTCGACAGGATCGTGTACAGCACGCAATCGACGACCACGCCAACCGCTGTCTCGAACAGCACCTCCGCCGAGTTGAACTGCAGGCTCCCGACAATCGACTGCACCGCGCTGCCGGAGACCAGCAGAACCGTCGTCTTCTCCAGCTTTCGGAACGCAACAGGCGCGAGCTCCACATCCTGGAACTGCGGCGTTGCCAGCCCAAGCTGCTCGCCATCGTTATTCGCTACCGCAGGCGCAGGCAGACGGAGCCACACCGCGCGCCCGCCATTCGCACGAAGCAGCGTATCGGCCACGCGCACCGCAGCATCGCTGCACAGAAGATCGGTCACTACGCCATCCTCTCTGCCACATACGGCCGCAGCATCGCCTTCACCTGCGTGTCCAGCAGCGCATCGCTGAAGTACTGCGTCTGCAGAGTGTCCATCTTGCTCGACTTCACATTCAGCCCCGGTGTCGCCTGCGCGTTCTTCACAATCTGCGCACATGCAACCTTCACAGCATCCGGCACGGTCGTCAGCCCGGCGGTGTACGTCACCTCAACTTCCGCGTAGCGCAGTCCCATCACGTTCCATGGGAAGCGGAACTCTCCCAGCGGAATGCTTATCTCAAGTGTCGTTGGATCGATCGTCGTCCACGATCCAGGCAATCCAAACACCTCAGCGAACTCCAACGCGAAAGGCTGCTCTTCGATAAACAACCGTGAAGGCCGCGCATACTTCGCCTGCACTGCATCGACGCTGATCAGCGGTCCGTAACTGAGCCGCGCGCGCTGCGTGTGGCGCGACACGCGCAGGTACTCCGTGTAGCTCGCCGACATCAGTGTCGGCCGCTTGCAATACGCCTCGATCATCGAAGACGCCGCCGTCACCCAAGAGTCCTGCGTGTCCGCGGTCAAGCCGTACGCCACATAATCCGAGGGCAGTAGATAGCCCATCCTCACCTCCGTAAAGATCTCTTCTGCTCGCGCAGGAGGAGTTTGTGCGGGCGCTGCGCAGACTGGTTTTCCTGCGCAGCACCCACACCGTTCAGCCGATTACTTCAGGAGCGGTTTAGCGGTCGACGAGCACCTGGTAGTGCGCGTAGTTCGGACCCTTCACAACAGGGGCGCCGAACTTCACCGCGACATACTGGCTTGCGAGCGAACCGGGCATGCCGAGCTGGAACACGCGCGGGTTCGGGTCGCCGAGCCAGTGGTACTCGATCAGGTCTTCCGTCACGATGTAAGCCGGCAGAACCGCGCTGCCCGAGCCAGGCGTGCCGGTGTATGGCAGCGTCCACTCCGGAATCAGCGGAATATCGCCGGCCTGCGTGGAGAGCGTCTTCACAGTCAGGCCGCCTTCGATTGCCTTCGTGTTCAGCACAACGTTGAACTCGCTCTTCATTTCGCGGTCGATAAGGTCAAGCAGCACCGGGTTCGCATAGATCGCTGTCGGGCGAACGCCGTAGCTGGTGTTCGAGAGCATCTGCGCGATCGTTGATTTGAAGCCATCGACGATCGATTCCGAGGTGCTGATCGTCACAGTGTTGCCGCCGGCAGCAATCTGCGCGCCTACGCCAAAATACTGCGGCGTCGTCGGTGTGCTGAGGCTCGTATCCGTGCCGTTCCACAGCGCGATGTCATGCGTGCGCAGAACACCGTCGACGGTGTCGGCGAGGTCCTTCGCCTGCAGATACGCAAACTGGCCCTGCTGCTTGCCGAGCTCGAGATCGAACAGGTTGTAGTTGATCTGCGAAACCAGCGCCTTCAGCGGAACCGAGCGCTCCACGCGCGTCGGCGTCACGACTGGCGGAACAAGGTTGCGCGGATCCATGAAGCCCGCAGTGGCAGCGGGCGAAGGAATCGCAGTCTCTTCAAAGTAGCGCGACGGATGGCCGGTGGCAGGCACCTGCTTGATGCGCTGACCGAACGGGCCGCGGCGGCGCACCAGGTCGAGAATCTCGGTCTGGTAAAGAGGGACCTCAATTGCACCAGGTCCGATGTAGTCTGCCGCTGCGCTGATCTCCGTAAACTTCGCGTTCATTCATTCTCCTCAGTTGGTTGTTCAGAAAAATCTCTTCGCAAAACAAAAGGGCGCAGCCTCGCTGCACCCTTTCTTCACACAACTGCTTCGCTGGCTTAGCCGCGAGCCCCCGGGTTCAGCACCCCGGCCCGCATCAGTTCAGCCTTCACCGCGATGCGCTGCTCGATGCTGAGGCTCGCCAGCGCGCCGTCAATCGCGCCTGCCTCGACCGAGTCCATCACCACGCCCTGCTTCGCGAGCATGGTCGCCATTGTCGTAGGCAGCGTCTTGCGGCCCACCGGCTGCGCAGCCGACGCCATCAGCTCGGCGATCTTTTCTTCCGACGCGGCAAGCCGGGCCTCGGCCTCGGCAAGCTTGCGCTCCAGCTCAGTCTCGCGCTGCGACTCCACCGTTGCCACGATGCGAGTCACCTGCGACTCCGCCTCGGCCGCGAGCGCGACCTGCTGCTCCGTCATGCGCGAAACTGTACGCTCCAGCGCCGACGCAGCCTCCATCAGTCGATCAGCAGCAGCCTGCAACTCATTCGCAGTCATCTCTTCCATTCGTTCTCCTCCCATCATTCGGCTATCGCCCATTGCAACGCGTGCGCAGCTTGAACGACGTATTCCGATACGCCGCCTTCTCGCGCAGCAGAATCGCCGCGCCGGTAAAGACCGCGCGCGTCAGCGTCCACACCTGCGCACGCATATCCGCCACATGCGCGTCAGCGAGCTCATAGCTCATGCCCATTTCATCCGGTGCATTGGCCTTCACGCTGCACATCTTGCGCTCCAGCTCCGGAAAGTCGCGCGCGAACAGAAACCCGCTCACCATCAGCCGCTGCCCCTCCACATGCGCCGACGTGATGATGCCGCACTTCTGCCGCGCATCATGACCGTCCCACCCGGCCTTGTAGTCGACCGCCATGCCCAGCAGACTCGGCAGCGCCGCCTCAGCCGCCGCACGCGTCAGCACTACGCGATGTCCCCGCGCTCCGCTCGGTGCGCGATCGCTCGGCACATCCACCAGCGTCAGGCAGCCTTCAAACGGCAGACGGTTCGGATGCCCATTCACCTCGGGAAACTCCACCGCCATCGCCTTCACAGCCAAACCGCGCGGCCTGCACATCCGCGTCTCCATCTCTCTCAATCACACCTCCTGGCTGTTGTTGCTCTCTCTCAACTCTTGCTACTGCTCTTGCGCAGGCGCGGTTAGAGCCGGCAGCCCGCGCATCGTCCTCACCTCCTCAACGGTCAACACCCCAGCCTTCAACAGCTCAAGCTGAATCTGAACCTCCGTCGACTCATCGCGGCTGTCGAGCTCATTCCACACAAAGCGCAGATCGTCCCACCCCAGGCGTTTCAAGATGACATCGCGCGTCAGATGATCCGCAATCAGCTTCGCCAGCGGGACCACCGCGTTGTTGAACGCCTCCTCCGCAAACTCCGACGCTGTCGAGCGGTTCACATCGCCCGACACACCCAGCAGCATCGCTGGAAGATCGAACGCATTCGCAATCATCGTCAGCAGAAACTGCTGCCACTGCAGCCTCAGGTCCGCATCCGTTCCACCGCCAAAGCGCAGCACCTGCGGCACCGTCTCCGAGCTCATCACCGGAACGCGGCCCGTTCCTTCAACCTCGTCCTGCCACCACTGGATCAGCCGCTCATGCTGCTCCGGCGTGCGGTCCTGCATCCACAGCGCATACTGCACCACGCTGTTCGCCGCCAGCCGCCCCGCATAACGATGTGCCTGCAGAAACTGCGAGATCGTCTCGAACGCAACCTCGATCTTCCCCAACCCAAACGGCGTGTGCGTGCGCGGATTCAGCCGCACGTACATCAGCTCCGCGTCTAACAACGGCAGAGCCACGTCCTTGCCGAGCCGCCCTGTCACCTGCTCATAGCGCGGCTGCGCAGGATCGCCATTCCATTGCGAGTTGATCTTGATCGTCGCGCCATCCACCGGATACAACCGCACCGGCGATGCAGGATCATTCGTGACCTCAACCTCCGCCGCGCCGAATCCACCCACCAGCACGTCTTCGATCACCTGCTCGATAAAGGTGCGGAAGCTGTCTGTCTCGTTCGGCGTCTCGAACGCCCGCCGCAGCGCACGCGCTCGATCTGCACGGGTCTCTGCACCCTCCTCGCCCGCATCCGGCTTCGTCTCCAGCCGCCACTCCATGCACGCGATCTTGTCCTTGATGCAGTTGATCGCGCGCCGGGCTGCCGGCATCTCTGCAAACCTGCGAAGATTTACCGCGGTCGGCTTCGGCAGCGTATTCACCGGCGTACCGCCACGGATCGGCGAAAAGATCGACCCCACCAGCGGCGCGCTCACTGTCTTGCGCGCGCCCTCCTGATCCTGCTCTGCATTCACTCCCGCCACGCGATCCCACATCTCCCTGACCGCCGCTCCAACACCCATCCGCTCTCCTCTCGCTTAAAAAGCAACCGGCGCAGCCATTGGCCACGCCATTCAAAGCAAAACGCCCCACACGGGGCGTCTTCTCAAAGGTCAGAAATCAAAGTCAGCTCAGCGCTTCTTCTCCGAAAACTCCTCCGGATGCGCCGCACGATACTTCGCTTTGTCGTAAAAACCGAAGATGACCATCCCGGCGCAAATTATTCCAAATGTCGTCAGCGGCAACCACATGATCTACCTCCTCTCAATTTCGACACCTAACGTCATCAGAAGAAGACCGGCGAATGCAAAGCCGGTAATGATCCACCAGTGGTGAAGGTCAGGACGCTGGCCCACCCGAAGATATTCTACCAATACATCCAACGGGACAAAGACCAGAACCAGAACGCCTAGCTCCCGCACTGATTCTCCCCACAACTCGTACCGTGGCTTCGCCAATCGGCCTCCTAAACCCTGAGTTCTCTCCGCGCGGTCTCCGCCACTCTTCCAAGATCCGCCGTCGTCAACACGCGAATCGCCGCGCTCTCCATCGCTCCAACACCAAAGCCATACATCTCCGCATCACTGACCGACGCGACCGGCTCGACCACCGCCGTCAGCTCCAGCTCAATGCCTTCCACGCGGCTCACGCCCGCACGCAGCGCCTCCGCGGAGTACGCAAGCCCCTTCGCCGACTCCGCATCGTTCTCCAGCGACACCGCCTGGAACATACGCACGCGCCCATTCCGATATCCGCAGTCAAGCTTCAGCGGATCGCCCGGCCGCGTGTACTGCGCAGCCGAGATCCGCTTGCGCATCAGCCCCCATACACCGGCGCGCTCAAACTCGTCGCGCATCTTTCCCGCAATCGCCGTGCGCCCGCTCGCCTTGCGCTTTGCCGCCGGAGCCTTCAGCGGCTCCACGTACATGCGCATCAACTGCTCCATCTCCGCGGCCATGCTCTCGGCCAGCGTCCCGCGCATCTCCGTCACCTGCACGCTGTTGGAAAGCGTGTCCTCCAACAGCGCGAGCATCGGCTTCGCGTTTACCTTGGCGTCTATACCCGCGCGCAGCCGCTCCGCAATCTCTATCTCCAGCGACTCCAGCAGCTCCACATCGGCGTTCGGGTCCAGGCAGCGAACGCGGGTCCAGTCGCGGGTAAACTGCACCGTCGCAGTCGCTTCACCGCCCGCCTCGCGCAGCACTACTCCGATGTTGGCGAACTCTCCCTTCACCACATCCGGCACATACCGGATGAGAGAGAACTCGCACTGAACCCGCTCCGCCAACCTTGTCCCTCACTAACGACTAACTACTAACCACTAACTACTTGCCTTCCCCTACATCACCAGATTGCCAGCCGCTCCCGCAACTGCAAAGCGCCTTGGCACCACAACCGTCGTGGCGCCGCCCCAATTCGGGAAAGGCTCACGATCCGAATTACGAAAGCTCTCCACCAACTCGCGCACTCTACTTCGCCGCGCGAGCATCTGCTCCATCAGACGCTCGATCACGCTGAGATCGCCGCCGTACCACTCCGGCGGAACCTCCTCCGCAATCGCCCACAGCTTGCCTGCCTCAAACTTTTCTATGCGCGACAGCCACGGCTCGAAGCTCGACCATCCCGTCACGCGCGCGTACACCTGGTTGCGTGGAAAAACTCCCCGCAGCGGCGAGTCCGGAAAGCTCCACTCGCCCGCATTGAAGCAGAATCCCTGGTCGATGAAGACCGCGCGATATTTTCGCTCGCGCGGCCTCCGCTCGAAGACCGCCTGCCGTCCGTTGCAGTTGCCCGTCCACTTATCCAGCGCAAGAATCCCAGCGAACTCCGCGAGATTCCGTACCTCTTCCATCTGCGGCTCGGGCAGATAATCCACCACCTGCCCGGGCATCAGGCCGCCGACGAACTGGCTCCCAAATTGCAATCCCGCCGCGCACAACTCCTGCACACCGCGCCCGAGATCCACCACCATCCCCGGGCTGTTGCGCACCAGCCACTCGCTCACCTCGACCACATCGCCCTTCGGCACCGTCAGCCCGATCGCCTCCGCCAACCGCGTTGCAATCAGTTCATTCGCCAGCACCCTGCGATGCTGCGGGTTGTTCTGAAACTTTACCACCCACAGGTTCGCGTCCGCACCCAGCATCAACTGGCTCTGCGCCCCTCCGCGCATCCTGCGAATCGCCTGCACCGCCACAACCGCCAAGGCCCGAACTCCTCCTTTTCAGAGTAGCGCAGCGGTTACGCCGCGCGAACCACGCCTCGTCGCTCCAGCAACTCAGCACGAACTGCCTGCGCTATGGCCATCGCCATCACCAGATCATCGTGCGACCCCGCCGCAGCCGCCGCGCGCCCACGCTCATCCGCGACAAACGTCCTGCACTCGGCGAGCAACCGACGGCTCATGAACCTCTCCGGCGTCTCGCGCAACAGCACGCCAAGCCGCGCCACCATCTCCGGCTTCGATGCAGCCGAAGTCAACCATCCCGCCTCGCCGTTCTGGCGATACACCCGCGAATACGACTCGCGCGTCTCGATATACGCCAGCACCGCCGCGCCATGATTGTTGCGCTCGACCGCAATCCGCGCCCCGCCATACTCCTTTGCCAGTTCCACCGAAACCCGCGCCAGGTCCTCCGGACGCAGCCGCTCGCGCAGCTCCGCGCACTGCAACCCCGTCGCGATCTCCACCACCTGCACGGCGGCAAAGTCGCCATCCTCGCCGCCGCCTGCCGAATCAACCGCAACCACATACTCGCGCCCCGGCTGCGGCTTCAGCCAAATCTGCAGCGCGCTGTTACGCCGCCGCTCTACAGGATCGGGTGCCTCACGTGCACGCTGGTCCAATGTATCGATATCAAAACAACATGCTCCGCTCGTCCGGAAGCATGTCTCCGAATCTTCGGCAAACTCCTGCGCCCGCAGCAATCCATACGTCCGCTCCAGTCCGCGCCGAAAGCCAATCTGCTCTGCGCTGAGTCCATGTCTCCCCACCAACAAGGACTCCTCCGCACTCATCGACTCCAGCGCGACCGCTGCACCCACATACGCCGGCTCCATCCACCACGGGAAGAAGTGCCGCACCAGCCCAGCCTCAGCATTCGCCTCGTCCGTGCCGGCACACCACTCGTCATAAAACGCACCATACGCTCCATTCGGCGTGCTCTCCAACACCAGCTCTCCCTGCGGAGCCAGCGCCGCGCGCAACCCCGCGAGCGTCATCTTCGCATCACCCGGCCATCGACTTACCTCGCTGCAATGCAGGTTCTGCACGCTCAGCCCGCGGCCCGCGTTCAACTCTGCCGCACTCGAGATCCGAAACTCGCTGTCGATCTCCCCAAACACCATCTGCCCCGCATTCGCGCGCGCCAACCGCAACGGTCCCTCGCGCAAATCCCTCGGCAGACCTTCCCACATCCTTCGTACCGTCGCAAAGATCGACTCCGCCGCCTCGCGCGTATGCGCCACCTGCAGCGTCAGTGTGCCTGGCGTCGTGATCGTGCGCAGAAAGAACCGCGCCGACACCCACGTCGTGATGCCCATCTGCCGCGCCTTCAGCACAATGTTCTGCCGCCCGCATCGCTCCTCGAACATCCGTTGCGCAGGATTCGGCACCAGCCGCTTCAGTTGCCCCTCGCGTGTGCGGATACGCAGCCACTTCTCCGGCGCCTCGGTCAAATATTTGGGCCGCCGATTTCGTATCCGGCGGCCCACCTCCCTCAGTCCTTCAACATCGCCCAACCGTCTCTTCGCCACATCTCCTCATATCGACACCACGGGCTTAGCCGCCCGTTCACGTCGGCTTCGTTGCTGCTAGATCTTCGTGACCCACGTCCCTGCAGAGCAGAACGTCGCGTGTCCGTCTTGCGAGAACACCCAGGCCCCCCTCGTAGTGCACGAACCTGTAGGTGCTGTCGCAGGACCAAGATATTGGGGAGCCGTTACAGGTCCCGTGAAGTTGGCCGCTTCAGTGCTCGGCGCCACGGTGAACGCAGTCTTTCCAGCCGTTTGATCGTAGACATACCACGAGCCTGGATAGACCGTTGAAGTGCCGCCCGCCGCAAACTGCCAGATCTGGTTCGGAACACCCAGACGAACGACAGCATAGCTTGTGCTGCTGGACGTCCCAACGTAGACCTGGTTCGCTCCAGGGTCAACGACGTTCAGGTCATAAGTGGATCCAGTGCCGCTCCCCGTCACATTGATCGCAGTGCCGGCGACATTCGTCGCGTTGACCGTCGTCGCGTTCACCGTTCCGGAGGTGATGGCGTTCGGCGAAAACAAGATCGACGGCGCGCCTCCCAGCGCCATCGAGATCGTGCTCGACTGCGGCGCGTAATAGAAGAAGTCCTGTCCGGCCGCGGAATCCAGATCGAACAACGAGTAGCCCGAATCCCACCGGTTGCACGTGTGCAGATTGCAGTGTGCGCGAATGATCGACCCCGTTCCCGCGTCCACTTCGAAGTCGGTTCCCCACACGCCCCTCGCCTGGTAAGCATCATCCGGCACCGGGTGCGTTCCTCCGCCGCCTATGTAGCTATTCGAGGGCACAGAATTCTGGATCACCCATCCGCTCATTCCCGGACCCACGTTGCCCTGATACTGCTTACCGGCCGTGTTATTTTGAATCGGCCGCGGCGTGTACTGCGCGATGAACTCCGTATCCGCCGAGGTCAGCATCATGTAGAAGTGCGGCTCTTCCACCGCATCTCCCGCCGCCCACTGCACTGTGTTTGCGCCCAGCGTAAGCTGTCCGTCCACCTGCTTCGTGTTCTGGTCGTAGACGCTCAGCACCTCCGCCATCGGATACAGAACGTACCCTCCATTCAAATACGAGATCGTTCCTCCGCTGCTCGTGCCGTTCGCTCCGGTGTCCGGATACGTCACCTGGTTAGAAGCCGTAGAGGTCACCACGAAGCTGCCGTTGTAGCTCGCATCCGCCACACCGCTGATCGTCATCGTCAGGCCCGTCACATCCGCTGGCAGGTTTTGGGTCAACGTCGCCGTCACCACATTTCCATTACGCGAAATCGATGACACCTGCCCACTGATGTTTGCAAACGCGCTTGTGCTCGGATATCCGAAGTCACCCAGAAGCGGAGCGCCCGACGACGCGTAGTACAGCTCGGTCGGAGTCACGGTGCCGACAATCGGAAAGATCTGGCGCAACGCACCCACCGTGTCTGCCGTCTGCTCAATCCCGTAGCCGCACATGCCTCCAACTCCCAGCAGCGCGCCGGAAGCATGAGCCTTGTTGAACGTCATCGTAAGGTGCGTCGCATCCACAACCGTAAAGCTCGCCATCTCGAAGTTCGGAAAGCGGCCGCCCGTGTTCGTATCCATCACGCAGGCCACCCCCGTGGATGGAAGCTGGCTCGTGTTGACCGCGTACCCGGACGGAACTCCGCTCGTCATGATCGGAATCGTTACCGTGCCTGGTGCGATGTTCGTCGCCTGCGAGAACGCAGGACCCGCTGTCTCCATCAACACGCTCGGCGGAAAGTTGGTTCCGGAGAAGACCGCAATCGCCGCCATCGTGTCGCCGCCGTTCGAGACAATCTGCCCCGTACTGATCGTCTTCGACGGATTCTTGTCGATCAGGTAACGGCCCTCACCCTGCGTGCCGCCGTTTGCGGTCGCATTCACCATGATCGAAGTGGATCCCGTCGTGCACCCGGTCGCACACGTGCCTTGAAAGACACGCACGTCTTCGGTCACATCCAGATCGGACGGATGCGCTCCCTCATCGGCCCAGTCGCGATAACCACCGGAGTGCGTCAGCACATAGCTGCCCTGCAGGCAGTCGCCCACGGCAAAGCAGTTGATCACGTGCTCGTCGTTGATGTGCTGGCCTTCCGTGTAGTAGTTTCCGGTCTGCACCGAAATGCCGTACGTCGACTTGCCATACGGCGCGCTCTCAATGCCGCCGGGGAGCTGATTCGTTCCTCCCACCATGGCCGTATTCGCGAGGTTGAGCGTGAATCCACCCCCGCCTGAATTCAGAGGCGCGCTCGCAAACTGGCTCAAGGATTCCCCGAAACTGCCTCTGCTCTGCGGATTCACAAACGTCTCCGTCTGCGCTCCGTTACGGAGATCCACCACGTGGCCGCCGTTCGGTATCTGCTGCGTCACCACAGGCTCGCTTGCGCTGTAGTTGGACTCAGCCACAACCGTGCATCCGGTGCCGCAGCCCGTCGAGGACAATGCGCTCGCAATCCCGTTGCCGCCCGCGCCCGTCTGAAACCCGCTCGCAAACAGCTCCCCATTGAACGCATTCACTCCCAGCTGCGTGCCCGCCGGTTGCGTGACCGTCTGCGTCACCGTCGGCACCAGGCTCACCTTCTGGCCCACACCAGCCGTCACCGACGTGATGTTGAGATCCACGTAGTGCTTGTCAGCCGCCTGGTTGGGCGTCACCGGATCCGCCGGCAGAACCAGCGGCCCGGTCATCGTGCCTCCGGTTGTCGGGACATACGATCCGGTCGTTCCCGTTCCGCTGCTGCTGGTCACCGCCGCGATCTTCGCATCGACATACGCACGCGAAGCCGTCTGCATCGCCACACTCGACGGCAGCACCTGGTTTTCGATCGCCGCCAGTGTCACCGGAGTCGCACTCACCGGAACCACCCAGTACTGCTGGCTGGTCGTTCCGTCGTCCAGATGCATGACCGCCGTGTAGTAGCTTCCCGTCGGCGTGGCGTTCGCGTTCGGGGTCAGCGTCATCGACAACGCTCCGTTGGGCCCAACGGTCGCCGACGTGTTCCCTGCGGCAACCGCCTGCCCCGTCGCCGTCGTAAACGTTGGCCAGCTCACCACCACCGTCCCGCTCGCCGGCGTGCCATCAGCCCGGTACACCGTGTCCTGAATGGTCGTGGTCGACACCTGCGCGGCCGCTCCGCAACAGATCCCCAGCACCGCAAGCATCACCGTCACCAGGGTTACTCCCCGTCTCACTCCTCGCATCGCACCTCTCTCCTGAAAATTCCTATTCAAAATTCTGCGCTTGGGTGCCCGACTCATACGCTTGCGGATGAGTGGGGTTACGTTGCGCGCCTCTCCGCTGAGCCGCTACCATCAGCTCTAGCAACACTCTGAAAGGCAATCATGGACTCCAGCACCAACTTGGCTCGCCGCTCTGAAGACATCGCCCTCGACCTGCTCAAATTCATTGCTCCGCACGCGAACGTCGGCCGCTCCGGCTCGGCGTCCACCGGGTTCGTCGCGCCCGGCACCGCGAAGACGGAAGACCAGATCGCTCAGCTCTTCGAGCTCTACGCCCGCTGCCGCGAGGCAGTGGAATCTCCCACATCCTCGACAAAGAAGTAACCTTGCAAACACCTCGTGTCGCAGTCATCGGCGCCGGTGCCTTCGGGCGCAACCATCTCCGCGTCTACCGCGACCTTGAAGCCGCAGACCCCGGAACGCTCCGGCTCACCGCTCTGGTCGAGCCGGATCCATCCCGCCGTTCCGAACTCGCCTCGAAGTACGACATCGCGGGCTACGCCTCGCTCGATGAAGCCCTGCAGACGAACGCGGCGCCCCCCTTTGACGCCGCGTCCGTCTGCGCCCCCACAATCCATCACGCCTCTGTTGCAGAACGCCTTCTCGAGGCCGGTGTCGACGTCCTCATCGAGAAGCCGTTCGCCGCCTCGATCGAAGAGGCCGACCGCGTCCTTGCGCTCGCCGAGCGCAACTGCCGCATCCTCCAGATCGGCCACCTCGAGCGCTTCAACCCCGCCGTCACCGCAGCCGCGGAGCGCATCACGCGCCCCATGTTCTTCGAGGCTCATCGCCTCTCCATCTTCACGCCGCGCTCTCTCGACGTCGATGTCGTACTGGACCTCATGATTCACGACCTCGACGTCGTTCTCTCACTGACCAACTCCGCCGTGCGCGAGGTCCGGGCTGTTGGCCTACCGGTGCTCTCGCCCAAGGTCGACATCGCCAATGTGCGCGTCGAGTTTGAATCCGGCTGCGTGGCGAACTTTACCGCCAGCCGCGTCTCCACCGAACAGGTTCGCAAACTGCGGCTGTTTCAGCCGCACGAGTATCTTTCGCTCGACTTCGCCCGCCAGGAGCTCCTGACCATCAAGGTCGATCCCTCGCTGCTCGCACAGCTCACCGCGGGCGGAGCTGCAATGCACGCGGCAGAAGGATCACATCCCTCGCGCGGGCTCTCGCTCGAGAAGCTGGACCCGCAACATGCGGAGCCGCTGCGGCTCGAGCTCGAAGATTTCATTTCCTCTGTTCGTTACCGCACCACGCCGCGCGTTACCGGCGAAGCCGGCCGGGCGGCGCTTGCGCTCGCACTGGAGATCAATCAGCAGATCGCCGGCCACGCAAAGCGCGCCGGGCTCGTTTGAGACGAGTTACTTCATCTCCTGAACCGTGGCTCCGGCTGGAATCTTCAGCTCGAACTGATCGTTCTCGAGCGGCTGATTCAAAGTCAGCTTCGTAACCTGCAGCTTCAGCGTGTACTCATCCAGCGGCCGCTTGATGTTGATGACGGTCGGAAACTGGATGCCGTTGAAATCCTGATACTTGTCGTACGTCGCGACGGTTACGATTTCGCCCTTGTCGTCGTAGATGTCCTGCTCAAACGGCAGCAGAGAAATGCGGCTGAAGTGCACCAGCCGCTCCAGCCGCATCGTGTTTCCGCTCGCATGCTTCATCACGATGAGGTCGTAATCCGGCTCTTCAATCGCGGCCTGGTGTTTCGATTGCGGCGCCAGGACTCGCGTCGATTCCGTCAGACTCACGAACTCGTCCGGCCCTACGCCGGGTACCAGCAGTGAGTCGAAAAACACCGGCGGCCGGAGGTTTTCGAGGCCGTTTTTGGAGGGCGTTGTGACCGTGTTGCGGCCCTGAATCCATACATCGCCGTGCCCCCCGGTGGCGTGCACCAGGGTGAAGGTATCGCCGTTCGATACCATGTCGAGGGCGCGGGAACCGACGACCGGAAGTTGCATAATTACGCGCAAATCACTCGGTTTTCGTACGAAAATGAAGCCTTTGAACGATGTGTAGGTGACGACCTTGCCCTCTTTGCCGCCGCCCGTGCTGGCGGTGAGGAGGACCGACGCGGTGAGCGTCTTGATCGACTCGTCGCGCGCGGAGATGATCCTGTCCAGATTGTCGACCGACGTGCTCCGGTACATCTCCGGGGCCTGCGTACGCTGCACGATTGTTGTCGTGCGAAAGCAGCCGGTTAAACCAGCAGCTGCAACGAGTCCCGCAATCGAGAAAGCTCGGTGAATCTTCATCCTCTGCAAACCCTAAGTATAGCCACCCCAGCGAGCGAGCTCGCCGGGGACCCCGGTATCGGCGAACACCACTTCGGAATCCGATGCACCGGGGTGGAGTTTGGTTCAAAAGGTTCTTCGAGGCTTCGTAGGGCTCAAAGCTATTCGCCCAGCTCTTCAAGGAGGCGCTGGGCGGAGCCTTTCTGGCGGCGGCCGTCGTCTTTGACCGATTCGAGCAGCTCAACGGCCAGTTTCATGTGAGCGCAGCCGCCTTTCTGAGCCTCGGAGACAAATCCGCCGACGATCGATTTGAACTCCGAAGCGAGCGTTTTTTGCAGGTATTTGTGACATTGACGCGGCCGGAGCGGCTTTTCGCGCGGCTCCTGTCCCTCGGCCTCAGCCATCAGCTCTGTTCGCGGGATCGAGGACCGTCCCTGTGTTTTCCCACCACCACAACGCAATGTATTTGCCTCCCCCAATGAAAACGGGAGACCCGGTAGGGTCTCCCGCTTGATCTGTACTTCTTTAGAATACCAAGTCGAGTGAAATTATTTCCGGATTTTCTGCTCGCCTGTAGGTTGCTTGTTATGAGCTACTTATAGCGTTTTACACGGTTTCCACATCTTGACAAGATTTTAGAGGCTCGAGAATCCGGCCAGCCAGAAAGTGCCTGGTCAGTTCGTCCAGCGCAACGCCGTACTGTTCGTGGCACCGTCTGAAGTCGAGTCCGAGGAGCGGGGCGGCTTCCTGCAGGGTGTAGCCCTGCATGGCGATGCGCTTGACCAGCCGCAGATGCCACTCGGTCAGCTTCGCCAGGCAGCGCTCGATGTCTACGCAGAGGATGACGGCATCCTCAAAGCCTTCTGCCTTGTAGTGAGACACGTTGCCACGAAAGAGTTCGCGGCCCATGACCGAGGGGACGCGGCCGACCTCCATGGAGACGCGCAGGTAGCGGCGGAGGAGCGCTTCAGTGTACTTGCGATAGAAGGCGAGCTCGACCGTGGGGGCAACGGGCGGCTTTTCGACCGGCGGCTGAACAGTTTCGGCGACGGCCATGATCCGGGGAACGGCGATCGGCCTTCCTGTAGTGGCCTCACGGAGCTCCGTGCGACGAAGGTTGCGCGAGACGTGTACCAGGTGCAAACCGCTGACTGATTTCTGCATTGAGCCGGACTTCTCCATTCCGATGTTGGCTGACCCGTTGTTCGTAGTTGCTGTAAGGTTCCCGACCTGGATACCCACGAGTTGTTGCAGCGTAGCGGTCATTTCGCGCTCCCTTCGCAGACCAGCAGCCGCACTTTAGGCTTCCGTCCTGCGCGGCTGCGCTCGCGGGGTGGCGGGAAGTCCGACAACCGCAACGCGCATTTCCGGCAATACGTCCCATGGTTTTGGGCACGGAGCCAAAGTGCTCCGCAACCCTCGCATACCTTCAATTGAACGCAAGCATGCTTGATATTTTGATCAACGCAAAAGTGCTTCATTTTCTTCTCCAAGGCGCACATCTCCCCCGTCGAGCCTCGTCGGATTTCCGCGGTCGGATGGGCTCGGTCAGGCTGTTTGAGATCTCCCGGTGGTGGTGCTTGCGCTCTGTGTTGCCCGGCGCAGTGCCGCCCCACGGGGGGATCTGTTTATTCACGGTTGGCTCAGGCCGGTCCATGGGAGATCCCGGCCCCAACATCACGCCTCGTTTTGGAAATTTGTCCGCCGGGGGTTTAATCGGTTTCCGGAGGCGCTCGTCCAACGTGGGTGAGTTCTGCGGTTATAGAGCCGCGCCCCACCCCCCTGTCAAACGAAAATTTCCCACAAGTTCCTGAAAAACCTAACTAATTTGGCGAGAATCTCTTACGTGTATATTGCGGGAGTTTTGGATTTAGTTTTCGCCTAATCTTCGCCTAGGTATGGACATCGGAGGGGCAAGGAATCATTGGCTCAAAAGTGGGCACAACGGCTTGGGGTGCACGATGGTATGCCCCAAGTATCTTTGGAGTAAACACCTCTGGAAATGTAGGCTGAAACCCCGCCGGTATGCACAGGTGACTTCAGTACTTTCGTCCTATTTCTAATAGGGGATACGGGGTTCCTTTTTGGGGCTAAAGGCGGGCTTTTTGGGGGAGTCGGGGGGCGAGACAGATGCCAATTTGGAACCGGTTCCTCAGCGAGCTGAAGCCGCGTTCTGCCTGGCTGTTTTACGGCACGAAGACCTTGGGTTAAAGCCCAACGCAACTGAGCTGGCTCCTTCAAAGCATTGAGTTTTTATAGTCTGGACTTTATATATGTTGGGAGCTATATTGTGGCGATGGCGACCGAGATCATCGGCACCGACGAATTTCGCGACTGGTTTTGGTCGCTCGACGAAGACGCGAAGAAGAAGGTCGCATTCGTTATTGAGATCCTGGGCATTCAGGGGACTGCGCTCGGCTCTCCGTACAGCAGCGAGATCAAGGGTTCGAAACACGGGGGAATGCGGGAACTGCGCACAACGTCTGCAGGTGACTTCTATCGCGTGCTGTATATCTTCGACCCAAAACGGAACGCGGTGCTCCTGGTTGGCGGCGTGAAAACTGGAAAGGGCAATAGCTGGTATACGAGCGCAATTCGGCTCGCAGACCGGTTGTACGACGAATACCTGATGGGCTGAGCCCAGAGCGAAAGGACACTACCGTGGCAGCTATGAAGACTCACAAGTGGGAGGATATTGCCGAGAAGAGCTTCACGCCTGAAGAACGCGACCGTATTCGTGAGCAGGCGGTCGCGGAAGTTGAGCGCATGGGCTACGGCAAACTCCGCAAGGCGCAAAACCTGACACAGGTGGAGATTGCCGAGAGGCTCGGGATCTCTCAGCCGAGTGTTGCGGCACTGGAGCAGCGCTCGGACATGATGCTCAGCACACTCGCCAAGTACATCGAGGCGCTGGGCGGCCGGCTGGAAATTTCGGCCGTGTTCCCCAACGGAAGCTTCAACCTGGCGCCGCCGGCGAGCGCGTTCCATGAAGGCTTCGCGGACACGGCGGGGGATTCAAAACAGCAACGCAAGACTGTCGCGGCGAAGAGATCACGGCGCAGGGCTGCCTAGCCATAAAGAATCGCTGACTGCTTAAGGTATGAACGAGCTCTCAATACTCGAGAGCTCGCATATTTGTGTGAGGTGTGGCACTCGCGCCCTGGGCGATCGGCTCAGAAGCGATCCAAGATCAGACTCGGCCAACGCCAATCGAATGGCTGGGAAAAGATTCGGGCGCGGGAGATCAGGCGCTCTCGAACAGAGATGGACTGAGCCTGGCGTGGATTCTGGCTGGCAGGAGACGCCTCTGCTGGAGAGCCCGCGTAGTGTGTCAGCGGGAAATGCTGCTCGACTGCGTCCATAGCGTGCCTGGCGTAGCGCCAGGTACGGGCAGACGGCTTGGAGAGGATCGTTATGCTGAGAACCTGATTGCCTGGGCCGGTGGCCGTCCAGGGACGCTCCTGGTTCCCGCTATTCGCACGCACCTCGGCACCGTCTATACGCCGAAACCTGCCATCGTCTTGCTGTTTCCAATACTTCATTGTTTAGCCCCATCTACCACACGCTGCTCGGGTGGCTGTACGAGGACTAGTATGACAACTTTAGTGCGCGCTTACATCACCCGCTTGTGCGAGTGTGCGCGGCAAATGGGTAGTGGGAGTGTGCGGAGATGAGAATCGTTGACGGCTTAAAAGCAGAACGAGCTCTAACGTTCGAGAGCTCGCCCACCTCCATGCGTATGTAGAACGATTTCTGGGGCCCGACTGCGTGTCTCACGTGTGAGCGTGAACACAAGACCTATTTAACGTGCTGGGGAAACCGGTATCTATTCCACTTCTGGGGGATTCAGCGACTTTATGGCTGAAGGCGTGCTTCGGCGGGCGCGGACCTGGGGCTGCGCCGCAGGCTGATATAAGGCGCGCCTTTGGCGCTTGGAATCCGGGCACAGGCCTGGGGACCTCACTTTTGCGGCGGTGCTGACTGTTGCTGGCGGTACTGGGCGACGTTGGCGTTGTGCTCGTCGAGCTCTTTGGCGAATTTGGAGGAGCCGTCAGGGTTGGCGACGAAGTACATGTAGTCGGTCTGGGCGGGGCGAAGGGCGGCCTGGAGGGAGGCGACGCCGGGGTTGCAGATGGGGCCGGGCGGAAGGCCGGCGTGGGTGTAGGTGTTGTAGGGGGAGTCGGAGTGGAGCTCGCTCTGGTGAATGACGCCGGTCCAGGTGCCGTTGAGGAGCGAGGCGTAGATGACGGAGGGATCGGTCTGGAGGGGCATGCCGGCCTGGAGGCGGTTTTCGAAGACGCCGGCGACGACGGGCCGCTCGGCGGGGACGCGGACCTCGCGCTCGATGAGTGAGGCCATGGTGACGACGCGGTGGGCGTTGGCGGGGTCGATGCGGAGGCGGGTGGCGACCTCGGCGAAGCGCTTGACCATGGCGCCGAGCATCTGGACCTCAGTGGTGTGGCGGTTGAATTTGTAGGTGTCGGGGAAGAGGAAACCTTCGAGGGAGGTGGCCTGCGGATTCCAGGGGTTGATGAGCTCGGTGTGGCGGCGTTCGGCGGCGAGGAAGCTGGCGCTGGAGTCGAGGCCGGCGGCCTGTACGGCGCCGGCGATGTCGAAGATGTTGTAGCCCTCGGGGATGGTGAGGGCGATGGTGAAGACGTCGCCGCGGTGGAGGCGATCGTAGACCTCAGAGGGTTTGGCGGGGTGGTCGAAGCGGTATTCGCCGGCTTTGAGGCTGCCGCCGCGGGTGAGGCGGAGTGCGTCGAGCTCGTAGCCGGTGCGCAGGATGCCGGCCTGTTTGAGCTGGCGGCCCATCTCGAGCGTGCTGGTGCCGGGGGCGATGTCGACGAATTGCTCGGTCGAGGGGCCGTAGGGGACGAGGAAGAGGAAGGCGACGGCGGCTGCGGCGATGAGGATGAGCAGGAACAGAACTTTCAGCAGTCGGGCTGCGAATCGCAATGGGAACCACCTCAGCGCCAGTCTAAGTCGCTGTTTTCTTGGATTCATTTGCAAATTTTGGAGCCGTCCTCTGGATGTAACGATTGAAGGGAAAGGGAGCGGAGGTTTATCGTGATTCGATATAGCATTAGCGATAGCGAATCATGTCTGAAGACTCTCCCAGCGTCGAACGGTTCATCCGCGAGGAGATTGACAGCGTGCCGCACCTGGAGGCGCTGCTGCTGCTGTGGCGGAACGCACCGAGTGCGTGCTCTACGGGGCAGATTGCGAAGCAGTTGTATGTCTCCCAGGGCGAGGGAGCGGCGATTGCAGAAGACCTTCACCGGCGTGGGTTGATTGCGCGCGAGGCGAGGGGATTGTTCTTTTATGACCAGAGCCGAGAGGAACGGAACCGGTTGCTGAAGGCGCTCGACGAGACGTACCGCCGGGATCTGATTCGCATCTCGGGCATAATTCATTCCAAAGCCTCGCCTGGAATTCGTGCGTTTGCGGATGCGTTCCGCTTTCGGAAGGAGAAGAGCTGATGGAAGCGGCCGTGTACCTGCTGGGGACGTTTGTGGCGCTGGCGTGCGGTGTGCTGCTGGCGCGCGGCTTTCGGCAGTCGGGGCAGCGCCTGCTGCTGTGGAGCTCGATCTGCTTTCTGGGGTTGGCGCTGTCGAATGGGCTAACGTTCGTGGATCTGAGTGTGCTGGGGAAGGACATTGACCTTCATCTGCTGCGGCGGGCAGTGACGGCGGTCTCGCTTCTCGTGCTTCTTTACGGCCTGGTGTGGGATTCGGAGTAGAGCATGCTGATTGATGGATTCTCACTGGGCTTTCTGGCAACGGCGTCGCTGGTGGTGGCGATGTTCTTCCTGCGCTTCTGGAGGAAGACGGGCGACTTTCTGTTCATGGCGTTTGCGATTGCGTTCGCGGCGGAGGCGGTGACGCGGACGATCATGGCGTGGAAAGATATTCCGGACACCGGCTACTCGTGGGTGTATGTGGAGCGGCTGCTGGAGTACCTGTTCATCCTGGTGGCGATTCTGGCGAAGAACCGCCGGGCGTCGTAGAGTGACGGGATGGCCGAGCGGATTCTGGCGCTGGATGTGGGTGATAAGCGCATCGGGCTGGCGATCACGGATGCGCTGGGGATCACCGCGCAGCCGCTGTTTACGCTGCACAGGGCTACCTTGCGGGCTGATTTGAAGGCGATTGCGCGGTTCATCCGGCAGCATGAGGTGGGCACGGTGGTGGTGGGGAACCCGCTGAATGCGGACGGGACGGAAAGCCGCCAGGCGGCCAAGGCGCAGGCGTTTGCGAAGGCGCTGAAGGCGGAGCATCCGGAGCTGGAGCATCATCTGCTGGATGAACGGCTGACGACGCGCGAGGCGCACGAGTTGCTGGATGCTGCGGGGCGTTCGCAGCGAACGGGTGGGAAGGCATCGCGGGTGAGCCGAACGGAAATCATTGACCAGGTGGCGGCGACGCTGCTGCTGGAGGCGTTTCTGTCGCTGCGGGCGGGGCCGTCACTGCTGCCAGAGCCGGGCGAGGTGTAAGCGGCGGAGCGTGCGAGACTTCGGGGCGTCGTGGAGCGTCTCGTATAATGGACTTTTCATCCCCTGTGCCTCAGTTACGCCTTCGAGGCCGCGAGCAAAGCAGACCCGCGCATGCAAGACATCATGAAGTCGCTTCAAGAGCAGATTAAGGCTCTCGAGTACGAGCTCACCACGGAGCTGCCGGCAGAGATTAAGAAGGCAGTCGCGATGGGCGACCTGTCGGAGAACGCTGAGTATCACATGGCGAAGCAGCGCCAGGAGTTCGTGAACGCGCGACTTGGGCAGATGAAGAAGCGGATGGCCGAGCTCTCACTGGTGAACCTGGCGAACATCCCGCACGACAAGGTCGGGTTCGGGTCGACGGTGGTGGTGTTTGACTCGAGCAAGGATGAGGAGCTGACGTACAAGCTGGTGACGAGCGAGGAGTCGGATGTGGCCAAGGGGCTGATCTCGACGACATCGCCGATTGGGCGGGCGCTGATTGGCAAGGAAGTGGGCGACATTGCGACAGTGGTGACGCCGACCGGCAAGCGCGAGCTCGAGATCCTGAAGCTGACGACGATCCACGACAGCGCGGAGTAAGCCGTTTCCGTGGGTAGTTGGTCCGGGTTCCTAGCACCGACTGATTAGGCAATGGCAGAACTACCAACCAATCTGAGGCCATCCAGACTGTCTCGTTTCGAGTCCCCTAACTCGTTGAACCTTGGATTCGCATCAAAATTTTTGCTCCACAATTGTCCGGTGTAGAGTCTATAAGTTAGTGCGACACATTCTCGCCTGAGAGGTACGCAATGACCGAGGAACTAAAAAGACTGATTGAAGCGGCTCGTACTCGGCCAGTCTCTGACGCTGAGCGTGAGGCGCAACGTCGCAGCTTCGCATACGGTAACGCCAAGATTGAGAACCCTCGGGTGACATGGCAGATGATTGTCGAGGCCGACGAACAGATCAAGGCGGAGTTGGCCATAGTTCACTGATGGCCGACGATACACGACACAGCAAGGCCCAAGAAGTCGAGATCGCCCGCGATCCCGATGACCTTGCACGCCTAGAGTCATACAACACAATCAAGCAGTATCGAAAGATTGAAGAGATGGTTGGGTATTTCATCGAACCCGAACACCCCTTCAAACTTCGCCCATCACACATTCTGACACTACATCGAGCCGCTCTTGAGGGCATCTCAGCAACGGCGGGCGTGTGGAGACCTGCGGGAGTTTCCATTGGTGGAAGCAAGCACACTCCGCCTGATGCCTTCCAAGTTCCTGAGCGAATCGAGGATCTGTGCGACTACATAAACGAAAAGTGGGATGAGAAGAGTCCTCTTCATTTGGCCGCGTATGTCATGTGGCGTTTGAATTGGATTCACCCTTTCACAGACGGCAATGGGCGGACCTCGAGGGCGGTTTCCTATCTGGTTCTTTGCATTCGACTGAACATGTTGCCGCCTGGGCGAATGACCATCCCGCAGCAGATTGAACAGGAGAAGACTCCATACTACAAGGCGCTTGAGGCTGCCGATGAAGCATGTGATCACCTGAAAATCGACTTGACTGCGATGAAAGAATTGCTTGGCGCGATGCTCGCAAAACAGCTTCATGCAATTTACGAGCATTCAGAAGCGGGCGCGGACTGAGCCTTGCCGCGCTCTAAGACTCTCAGATCACGGCGCATGACCCGGGTTTGCGGTCTACGTCAGGCTGGGCTGCCGTTAGCCGGTATGGCCGGCGCTCAATTTTGCCACATTCTTAGTGAGCCGCCTTGGTATGCCGGCTGGTAATGTTTCCACCCTGCGCTGCGGGATTTGACTTCACCAGCTTCTGCTGGAGATAGACGAGGTTCAATGCCTCGGTATGCGCGGTCTGTTGGGCGGCCGCGCCGGAGCCGTGTCCGGCCTCGATGACCTCGTAGAAGTGATACGGCTCGTGGAACTCCGCCATTTTGGCGGCGAACTTGCGGGTGTGCTGCGGGCCGACGCGGTCGTCTTTCGTCGTGGTCCAGATGAGTGGGTCGGGGTAGGTTACGTCGGGCTTCAATTGCGTGTCTGTGCCTGTGCCTTTGCTCCTAGGGCCACTCCCGCGCCAACACTGCACACCACGGCGCCACTTTGGGAAGATTCACGTTCGTTCCCCTTTCGTCCGCGGTGGTCAATATAAACGACGGTGGCGCAAAAACATGCCGGACCAATGCTGAGTCCAAAATGGATCAGCAGCCGCATGCCGGCGGGCCCCGCGCACACTTGTCGCGCAGCGATACACTGAAAGCCGTGATGAAACCCCTGTTCGGTGTTCTACTTTCCGCAATTTTTGTGTCTTGCGCGCAGGCGCAGACTGCACCTCAGCCACAGCCGGAACCCGTCCCGATGCCGCCGCCGGTGGTTGCGCCCGTCGATAAGCCATATGTTGGTCCGATCGATCTGAAGGTCGATGTGCGCAGCGTCGTGGACCGCGTCGAACGCGTGCATGAAGAGATTCCGGTGGTACCGGGCGCGAAGGAAATGGTGCTGCTGTATCCGGAGTGGATTCCCGGTGAGCACGCGCCCAGCGGACCTATCGACAACATCGCTGGTGTCGTAACGAGCGTCGACGGCAAGCGGGTACAGTGGACCCGCAACACGACCGACGTTTACGCCTTCCATGTGCCGCTGCCGCAGGGCGCGAAGACGGTCACGCTGGAGTTCGACTACGTTTCCCCGATCAAGTCCAGCGTGGGCCGCATTGAGTTTTCCGATGCCATCCTGGACCTGAAGTGGAACCAGTTGCTGATGTATCCGGCGGGATATTTTTCGCGCGACATCCCGTTCCGTCCTTCGCTGACGCTGCCCTCGGGATGGAAGTATGCGACTGCGCTTGAGAGTGCTTCGGGCGACACGCAGAGCAATACGCCGCCGAGTGATGGGACCGTTCACTTCGCCGAGACACCATTGAATACGCTGGTCGATTCGCCGCTGTACGCCGGCGTCAACTTGGCGCGCTACGATCTTTCACCTACGTCGACCGACAGCGTGCACCTGGACGTCTTCGCCGACAAGCCGGAACAGGTGAAGATGACGCCGGAGGAGCTGGAGCTCCATAAGAAGCTCGCGCTCGAAGCGGACAAACTCTACGGCTCGCACCACTATAAGCACTATGACTTCCTGCTGCTTCTGAGTGAGGAGGTCGGTGGTGAAGGGCTCGAGCACCACCAGTCCAGCGAGGATGGAACCGGCGCTGATTATCTGACCGACTGGAATGCCGGAATCGGCGACCGCGATCTGCTGGCGCATGAATACACGCACTCGTGGGACGGCAAGTTCCGCCGCCCCAACGACCTGTGGACACCGAACTTCAACGTGCCGATGCGCGACGATCTGCTGTGGGTTTATGAGGGCATGACGCAGTACTGGGGCAACATCCTCACCGCACGTGCGGGTATGAGGACGCCCGAGCAGACCCGCGACATCCTGGCATATACCGCTGCGGGCTTTGCCGACAGCCGCGGCCGTGACTGGCGTCCGCTGGTCGACACGACGAACCAGGAGACGGTTTCGCATCGCCGGCCGGTGAGCTGGATGAGCTGGCAGCGCGGTGAGGATTACTACACCGAGGGCATGCTGATCTGGCTCGACGCTGACACGAAGATTCGTGAGCTGACCGGCGACAAGAGGTCTCTGGACGACTTCTGCAAGCGCTTCTTCGGCGTGTACAACGGCAGCTTCGTTACCGACCAGTACAGCTTCGACGATGTGGTGAACAATCTGAACGCAGTCGCTCCGTACGACTGGCGAACCTTCCTGCGCGAGCGCGTCTACGATCTGCACACGGAGGTTCCGACGGGCGGCTTCACACAGGGCGGATGGAAGCTGGTTTACACGGACAAGCCGATCGCCTGGATGCAGAAGAGCCGGCGTGGCGCCGGGAATTTCTCGACGTCGATTGGGCTTTCGGTGGGCGGCGGCCGCGGAGAACGCGGGCCTTCCAACGCAATCAGCAACGTTGTGTGGGACGGCCCCGCGTTCAAGGCAGGGATTACTCCGGACATGGAGATGGTCGCGGTGAACGGCACCGCCTACACGTCCAAGGTGCTCTCCGATGCAATCCTGGCCGCGGAACACGACAAGCAGCCGATCCAGATCGAGGTGCGCGTGGGAGATCAATACAAGACGATCCCGCTGGCGTACTATGACGGCCTGCGCGTGCCTACGCTGGAACGCACGCCGGGCACTCCCGATCTGCTCGACGAGATTCTCGCGCCGAGCAAGAGCGAGCTGCCGGCGATGTAAGGGCAGGTTTGCTGCGCGTGTGATGGTTTAGGACGCGCGCAGCTTGCTTTAGACTGAAGAGACGGCATAATGACCTGGACAAGCGCATTCGGGAAAGGCAGCGGCTGGCTGCTGCAGAAGATCGTCAACGGGCTCGCGCTCTCGAAGATCTCGCCGAATACCCTTACGTTCATCGGCCTGCTGATCAACGTTATCGCGGCGTTCTTCTTCGGCTATGGCCGCGCGGATAATTACATCCGCATGTTCTTTTACGCGGGGTTAGTCATCATCGGCGCCGGGCTGTTCGACATGGTGGACGGCAGGGTGGCGCGGCAGACGAACCAGGTGTCGGTGTTTGGCGCGTTCTTCGATTCAGTGCTCGACCGCTACTCCGACGTGGCGCTGTTCTTCGGTCTGCTGGTGTTTTACGCGCGCGGGAATCGCTACTTCTATGTGTTCCTGGTGGCGTTTGTGATGACGGCGTCGCTGATGGTGAGCTATACGCGCGCACGCGCCGAGGCGCTGATCGGCTCCTGCAAGGTGGGATTCATGGAGCGTCCGGAGAGGATCGTGCTGATCATCCTGGGCGCTCTGTTTGAGCGCTGGGACGCGATGCCGGCGGCGCTGTGGGTGCTGGCCGTGCTCTCGACGATTACGGTGATTCACCGCATTCGGTACACGTATGTGGAGACCGAGCGGCGGAAGCTGGCGGGCGTGGCTACGCCGTAAACGCATCGCTTCCCGTACACTCTCAAGTGCAATGAGCAACTCGGCCCGAACGCACAAACCTGTACTCCTGATTCACGGCGGCGCCTGGGCGATGCCTGACGACGCTGTCGCTGCGCACGAGCGCGGCATTGCTAATGCTCTCGCCGCAGGCTGGGCTGTTTTGTCGAAGAACGGCTCGGCGCTGGATGCGATTGAGGCCGCGATCACGGTGATGGAGGACGACGACACCTTTGACGCGGGCCGTGGGTCGTTCCTGACGCGCGATGGGCGGGTGCAGTTGGACGCGCTGATGATGGACGGGAGCACGCTGCGGGCTGGCGGGGTCGCGTGCGTCGAGCGGCTGCGGAATCCGATCCAGGCGGCGAGGCTGGTGCTGGATAAGTCGCCGCATGTGTACTTCGTCGGCACAGGAGCGGAGCGGTTTGCGACACAGCACGGGATGCGGCTGGTCGATAATACGGAGCTGATCGTGCCGCGGGAGCGGGAACGCCTGATGCGCTTTCAGCAGGCGGAGCTGGCGGGGCATCCGGACACGACGTTCAGCGGTAATGCGGAGTTCGTCTCCACGCCGGCAAGCGACCCCGCGCTGGCGCAGACCGCGCTCGATACGGAGGTCGAGCAGGGGCTCGCGGAGGAAGCGCGCATTGTGAATCCGACGCTGCATTCTCACGATACGGTGGGCGCGGTCGCGCTGGATTCAGAAGGGCGGCTGGCTGCGGGAACGTCGACCGGCGGAACACTGTCGAAGGCTCCGGGGCGTGTAGGCGACAGCTCGCTAATTGGCTGCGGGTGCTACGCAGACAATGAGTCCGCCGCGGTTTCACTGACCGGATGGGGCGAGCCGATCATGAAGCTAGTGCTGGGCAAGTGGGCAGTGGACCGCGTGGCAGCAGGAAGCACGCCGCAGCAGGCTGCCGGCGATGCGATTGATTATCTGTTCAATCGGCTCGGCGGGCACGGTGGCATCATCCTCATGGGGCCGGATGGCTCCGTCGGGCTGGCGCACAACACGCCGCGGATGGCGTGGGGGATTGCTACAGCGGAAGGTACGGAGCTCGGCACGACGCGCAACGGCTAACAGCTACGGTTTGTACGCCGGTATCGCTTCGCCCTTCGCCGAGAAGTCCTTTGCCAGCGGATCGTTTGGCAGCGCCTTCAATCCGGCGATGACGCTCTCCGCGTTCATGATCGCGCCGGCTGCTGTGGTGTGCGTGTGCGGGTCGCCGAAGAGCGTTTCCACCGCTGCTTCGCCGAGCGCGTCATACTTGCGCGCTGTAATCTCGTTCAGGTCAATGAAGCCGACGTGTTGCGTTTCGGCGACTTCGCGCGCCCATCCGGCATAGCTGTCGGTCTGACGGGCGATCTTTCCGTCCTTCCATATCTTGCGCGGGACGAGCGAGCAGATGATCGGCATCGCGCCCTTGGCCTTCGCGTCCCTTACGTACTCGGTCATGTAGTAGCCGTAGGTGTGCACGGTTTCGTGGCGCTTGAGGATGGGGTTCTCGATCTCCCTTGTCTCATCGCCGACGCCCGGGATCGTTCCGCGGGCACGCGCGGGGTCGTCGAGCGGACCGCTGTCGTTATGGCCGAACTGAAACAGCACGATGTCGCCGGGCTTGATCATGGCGAGCACGTCGGCCCAGTGGCCTTCGGTAATGTATGTGCGCGAGCTGCGGCCGCCGATGGCCATGTTGGCGACGTTCACTTTGTTCAGATCGAGGAACGGGGCCAGCTCGTCACCCCAGCCCATCTGGTTGTGGGCGCCGTCGCCGCGCCCGTTGCGCACGGTGGAGTCGCCGACCAGCCACACGGTGGGAATGCCGGGTTTCAGATCGGCGGGCGCATGGAGGTGCATGTCGCGCCCGGGGTCGGTGCTGACCACCGGCACCTGCTGCGCCATTCCGCACATGGCGGCCAACGATATGCCGGCCCCGATCACCGCCCCCGACAACGTCCGCCTGAATCCCATATCCTCTGCCTTTCAGCTCACAACACGCGCCTGATTTGCATCCTACAGCGATGAAGCATCTCGATTCGAGGAGGACATGCATGCGCAAAATGATCGTCTGGGGCAGCGTTATCGCCGGAGCTGTAGCCGCCTACATGATGTACAAGCGCGGAACGCCGATCATGGATATTGCGAAGAAGACCATCGTGAATCCGGTCGGCTCTCTCGTGACTGAACTCAAGAACGCATAAGAGGCGCACAATAGCTGTAGCATCTCCGCGTCGTTCTACCCGGAGCGCCCCAGCCAATAGTGAGCGAGCCCGAACTCTTCCGCGACCCTGACAAGCCGGCCGAGGCCGAATCCTCTCGCCGCCCGCTCACGCCCGAGCAGGCGGACAAGCTGCCGCATATCCATCGGCTGCTGCTGAAGCATTACGGTGAGCCGCCGGCGCGCACGCCGTGGGACCCGCTGACGCAGTTCATCTATTCGCTGCTGAGCTCGCGCACAAAGACCGCGCAATCGCTGCAAGTGATGCGCGATCTCGAGCGCGCCTTTCCCGGCGCCGGTCCGGGCTCGTGGGAGCCAGTACGAGATGCGGCTGTCGCAGACATCGAGCGCGCGATCGCGATCGTTACGTTCCCAGAGCAGAAAGCGTTGCGGCTAAAAACCGCACTCGAGCAGATCACCGCGCGCACCGGAGCGCTCTCGCTCGACTTTCTGCATCGCTACCGCACCGACAAGATTCGCGCATGGCTCGAGCAGTTCGAAGGCGTTGGACCGCAGGTCTCGGCGGCCATCGTGAACTTCTCCACGCTACGGCGGCGTGCGCTGTCGATTGATGGCAATCACCTGCGTGTTGTCCAGCGGTTGTGCGTTGTGCCACGTGCAGACGCAGAGACGACCGAAGAACGCTTGATGCGGCTTGTGCCGGAGACCTGGGACGCGGCGATGCTGGACCAGCATCATGCGCTGGTAAAGTTGCACGCGCAGACGCTGTGTACCTTCGACAATCCGCGCTGCGCCGATTGCCCGCTGCTGCAGATCTGCCCGACCGGTCAGCGGAATGTGAGCGAGCTTCACTTGACGCCGCAGCCTTAGGCACGAAGCCCTTCGCGGATGATAGCGCTCTCGTCGATGCGATCCAGCAGCTCCGCCACGCTGGCGTAGACCTCCACACATCCGGCATCCATCAGCTCGTCGTGCGTCCATCCGCCAGTCTCGACGCCGATGGTGCGCAGGCCCGCTTTGCCCGCGGACTCCGCGTCGTAGGGCGTATCGCCCACCGCGATGCACTCCTTCGCCTTGAGGCCGAGACGCTTGAGCGTCGCGGAAAACACATCCGGGTGAGGCTTCGCGCGATCCACATCATCGGCAGAGGTAGCCTCGTCCACCAGGTCCTCGATGTGCGCGATGCGCTTGTAGTCTTCGAGGTCGTTCTTGTTGGCGGAGCTGGCGAGCGCGAACCGGATGCCACGCCGCTTCAGCTCTTCCGCGAACTCGCGCACCCTGGGCAGCGGTTGTACCTGCTGCATGTAGTCCTGCCTGAACAGCCATGCGCGAAACGACTTCAGCGGCTCCTCGACAGCCTCGCGCTTCCACCACGGAACGAATACGGGAATCAACTCGTCGCCACCTTTGCCGATCTGCCGGCGGACAGTCTCGCGCTCGAGCGTGATGCCCATCTCGGCAAACGCACGCTGCCAAGCCTCGGCGTGCAGCCAGTTGCTTTGCACCAGGGTTCCATCGATATCACACAGCACCGCCTTGACCATGCACACTCCCAGACTCGCTGATGACCTAAGATGCAATCAGGAGCCGCGTGCGGCCCGCGACATTCATGCAGACAATTGATCAGCTCACAGCAGCGTTCGCCATCCCAGGCGTGCTCGAATTCAGCGAAGAAAACGGACTGGTCCGTGCGAGCATCAACACGCCGGCGTGCAGCGGCGAGCTCTACCTGCAGGGGGCGCACGTTTCTGCCTGGCAGCCTGCAGGTCAACGGCCGGTGCTTTTTCTTTCGGAGAAATCGGACTTCGCGCCAGGCAAGGCGATCCGCGGCGGAATCCCGATCATCTTCCCATGGTTCGGTTCGCGCACCGCATCGCCCGCCTTAGAGGGACAGGCTCCGCGCACGGACGGTCCCAGTCACGGCTTCGCACGTACGCAGGCGTGGAAGCTCGACTTCGGCGCGTACGCGGCTGAGGAACTGCATCTCTCGCTTGCGCTCGGGCCGAGCGAGACCAGCCGCGCACTCGGCTTCGAGCATTTTCTGCTCGCATATCAGATCACGTTCGGGCGCGAGCTTCGCCTGCGGCTCTCCATCGCGAATGACGGCGAGAAGCCGATGCGCGTCGAGGAAGCGCTGCACACCTATCTGCACGTCGGTGACGTCGAGCAGGTGCGTGTCCATGGGCTCTTCGAGACGGAGTACATCGACAAGACCGACAACTTTGTGCGCAAGACGCAAACCGAACCGGTGCTCACGTTCACAGGCCCGACCGATCGCCCGTACTTCAACACGACATCTCCCGTTGTCGTTGACGATCCGGTGCTCCATCGACGGATTACGGTGGCGAAGGCGAACTCGGACACGACAGTCATTTGGAACCCGTGGGCGGATCACTGCCTCGCCGATATGTCAGATGAGGGCTGGCGTCAGATGCTCTGTGTCGAGTCGGCGAATGCGGCGGATAACTCTCTGCAGCTGCAGCCGCACGCTGCACATGTGCTGGAGACGACGATCTCGCTTGAGGCGCTGAGCTAGATGCCGCGACTCATTCTCGCCTCCGCTTCGCCGCGCCGTCGCGAGCTGCTTGCGCAGGCCGGCATCGAATTCGAAGTCCTTCCTGCGCACATCGATGAGTCACGTCGTGCGAACGAAAGTCCCACAGCTTATGTCCAGCGGCTGGCTATCGAGAAGGCGCAGGCCGTTTATTCGCTGCATCCTGACGCTGTCGTTATCGGCGCTGACACCACGGTCGAGATCGACGGGCATGCGCTCGAAAAGCCCATGGATCGCGCCGATGCGAAGCGCATGCTGCGCGCTCTCTCCGGGCGCACGCACCACGTGCATACTGGGATCGCGCTGCTCTCACCGAGCGGCAGCCGCACTCATCTCGAAACAACATCTGTAACGTTCAGCGAGATTGACGAAGCGGGCCTCGAGCACTATCTTGCAACCGCAGAACCCTACGACAAGGCCGGAGCATACGGCATCCAGGGCTACGCCGCGCGCTGGATTCCGCGCATCGAAGGCGATTATTTCAACGTTGTTGGATTGCCGCTCGCGGCAACGGTGCGGCTGTTACGCGAACTCGGTTACAACCCGGGCTAAAGCTCCGCCTGGATCATCCCGGCGAGCATCGCGGTGCGCTCAATGAGATGTCCCGCGACAACGAATTCGCCCGGCGAGTGCGCGCCGCCTCCCACCGCGCCCATGCCGTCGAGAGTCGGTACGCCGATCGCGGCCGTGAAGTTGCCGTCTGATCCGCCTCCCGTCGCAGCCTCCTGCAGATCGAGCCCGATTTCAGCAGCCAATGCCTGTGCTCGTTGAAATAACGCGACCGTTCCCGCGCTGCGCTCCATCGGTGGCCGGTTGATTCCGCCTTCGACGCGCAGCGTGCACGCGGCGTCACGCGTGCGCAGCCCGCGGAACATCTCTTCCACGCGCGCCGCATCCTCCATCGTGACAACACGCGCATCTACCTCAGCCCTGCACTGCGCGGCGACGACATTCGACCGCGTTCCACCCGCGATCACACCGACATTCACCGTGCGCCCCTTGCTCGCGTCGGTCCAGCCAGAGACCTGCTCGACAAGCCGCGCCATCTCCAGCACCGCCGAGTGGCCGCTCGCAAAATCGACACCCGCATGCGCCGCCACGCCCTGCACCGTCAGCTCAAAGTGGCCGACCCCTTTGCGCGCCGTCTTATAGGCGAGACCCTGCGCAGGCTCCAGCACAAATACCGCTGCCGACTCGCGCGCGAGTCGCTCGGTGTGCGGCCGCGAGACCTCGCTGCCAACCTCTTCATCCGGGTTCAGCAACAGCGTCACCGGCCGGTTCAGGGCATTCAGTTCGCGCAGCGCGGCAATCGCCTCCAGTGCGATCACCACGCCGGCCTTCATGTCGACCACGCCGGGCCCGCGCAGCCGCACGCCATCTTCAGCGTCTTCTTCGCGCCAAGGCATGGTTGCCAGTGTTCCCATCGAATACACCGTGTCCAGGTGACCCAGCAGCAGCACCGGCTTACCGCGCAGCTCGGTGCCGAATCGCAGCTCGACGACATCGCCAAAGCTCCCGCCATCATGACGCTTGACCTGCGCGCCCAGCTCACACGCCCAGCCCACAACGCAGTCCGCTGCGCGGTTCACGGCCTCGCGATCGTCGCTCGGAGACTCGATCTCTACGAGCTCTCGCAGCCTTGCCCGCAAACGTGACTCAGCGTCGCCAACTGCCTCCACAATTTTGCTCATTTGCATTGAAGGATTGTACGTGCGACTATTCGGCTCCGTATCGCAGGGTCAAACGTTCCGACACGCAACGGAGGCCTCAACGTACTGCTGTCCCGGCGCAGCGCAGTTCCGTCTCGTCAAGCCGTAGCGGATCCTTACCGCCCCGGAGGGGCCGGCACCATCACGGCATTCGGATCGACTTTCGGAATCCCAAGATGCCCGCTGAGATGCACCAGGTCCATCGGCCGCAGCAGCCCTGAAACCCGCACTACGTTCATCTCCTTGCGGCCGCGAACCAGCACGGTGACATGATCGATATCGCCGCCCGCAAAATGAAACCAGATGTCGGCAATCGGCTTCGTGGGCGAGGCCGACTCACGCGGACCCACGTTTGCATCGACGAGATGCTTCCACCCAGCCGCGTGATACGCCTGCTCCAGAGCGTGCATCTCCTCTGGAATGTAGAAGACAGGCTCAGGATATTGATAGTGCTCAAAGCTCACGCCGTTGAAACCGGCGGTTACACCGCTGCCAAGCATGGCGTCCAGCATCTCGCGGTCAAACGTAATGGTTGTCGCAGCAGCCCTTTGCGACGAGAGCTCGCCCATCGCCTGGGCCGCCGCCGGCGGATCGTAATAATCCTGGGCCTGAAGGGAACCTGCTCCGGTGAGCAGAGCAACACAACCAGCAGCCAGCACAAACAGACGCAGCTTCATCGTCGTCCTCACTGCTATTTCAGACGCGATTTGCGGGCGAAAGTTCTCCCAAATGATCTCGAATTACGGCGTAGCGGAGCCGCCGATTACTGCGGCGCGTTCGGGGCAAAGTACCCCTTTTTAGCGCGAACGTTATATCGTGCGTCCAGAGACTGCAGATAAATCGTCCGGAAGCTGCCATCCTGCTTAAAGTCAGCCGGCACATACACAAGCGAGTACTGGCTGCGCAGCGCCTCTTCGATATTGTGGAAGCCGGCTGCCACCTGCTCGACCGAATCCGGGAAGAACGCCTGTCCGCCCGTGGCGTCTGCAATTGCCTTCAGCACGTCGTCGCCCTTGTCCTTGCTGGGCCCGTAGTTCGTGCTGATCGTGTATACGATGGTCTCCGCGCGCTGGCACATCTTGATCGCGTCGGACTCATACGCGCGGCTGTAATCATCGTCGCCGTCCGAGACAAGCACAATCGCCTTGCGCACGGCGTTGTTCTGCTGCAGCGTCAGCATCTGGTCGCGGCAGGTCTTGTAAAGCGAATCGAACAGCGCCGTTCCGCCGCCGGGCCGCAGCTTGCGAATGCCCGTGTCCAGCAGGTCCACGCGGTTCGTAAAGTCCTGTGTCAGCTCGGTCTGCACATCGAATCCCTCGACAAACGCGCGGTCCTCAGGCCGTAGCACCTGCAGCAGAAAGTCGGTCGCTGCCTGCTGCTCGAAGATGAACCGTTGCCGGATTGACGTCGACGTATCCAGCATGATGCCGACCCGCAACGGAAGGTTCGTCTGCTGTTTAAAGGTCACGACGCGTGATGGCGGACGTCCGTCGTCCAGCAGGCCGAAGTCCTGCTGCTGCAAGCCTGTGACGAAGTGCCCTTTGTGGTCCGTAACCGTGAAAATAAGGTCGACCTCGCGCGAGAACAGCTGCAGGTTATAGGCTGGCGGCTCGTCGCGTGTAATCAGCCCGGGCTGCTGCGCCGCGTTCGGCTGCGCACTCTGAGCGGCCGGCTGAGAGACCTGATTCGTGGAGGACGAAGACGGCGCGGGAGCCGCAGCCTGGGCCTGTAAACGGCCAGTGGGTGCAAGGAGAAGGGTCAGTCCCGTGATCGCCAACGCGCGACCCAGCGGGACGAGCCGGGCGGGAATCGTCACACTCCACATCTTACCAATGAGACGGCTCGGGGCCGCCCTTAGAAAGCATTCAGAGCATCAGGCGGTTCCTCAACACGGGTATGCGACGCGCAAATTGGCTACAGCACCCGAGCCTGCCGCACCCGGAATCGGCTCTAATGGAGCTGTGACTGTGACATCCAGCCCAGATCAGAGCGAAGAGGCCCTGAACTTCCCTGGCCGCCTCAGCGAACGCGGAGGCGCGGCGCTCGAGTGGGAGCGGCTGCGCGAAGGTCTCGCCGCCGCTGCACGATCCGAGCTTGGCCGCGCTCGGGTCCTCACGCTCGAACCGTCCGCCGACCCGGCCTGGATCGGCCAGCAGCAGCAGCGCACCGCGGAGATGCGCCAGCTCGTCGCTGTGGGTGGAACCTTTAACTTCCGCGGCCTGCTCGACCCCGCACCGCTGCTCGACCAGGCACGCATCGAGGGCTCTGCGCTCGAACCCGCAGAGCTGCTCTCGATTCTCGCGCACGCCGAGCGCGTTGACGCCTGGCGCCTCCTCGTCCTTACACCGCCCGGCAACCTCAAGGGCCACTGGCCGGCCGTCGAATCGCTTTCCTCTCCGTTGCTCGAGCACGATCTCGGCAACCTCCTCCGCGCGCTCCGCGGCAAGATCGAGCCCGACGGATCGCTCGCCGACGACGCCTCGCCCGAGCTCGCGCGCATTCGCCGTTCGCTTGCCCGCCAGCACCGCATCATCGAAGAAAGCCTGCGCAAAGCTTTGGCCCAGCTCAGCGAAGGCGGCGGCACGCAGAGCGACCTCATCACGGTGCGCGGCGAACGCTTCGTCATCCCCGTCAAAGCCGAGTTCAAGCGCAAGCTCCGCGGCATCCTGCACGGCTCCAGCTCCAGCGGCCAGACCGTCTACCTCGAGCCCATGGAGACCGTCGAGCAGAACAACGAGCTCGCGCGCCTGCTTGATGATGAGCAAGCCGAGATCCACCGCATCCTCGTCGCGATGACCCGCGCCGTCGCACTGCACGCCACACCGCTCACGCTCGGCGCAGAGATTTTGTCGGAGCTCGACGCACACCAATCCATCGCTACGTTCGCGCAGCAGCTCGAGTGCGTCCGGCCCGTCTTCATCAACGCACCTGATGCGAATGCGCCGGAGCCCGAAGAACCGCAAAGAACCGAAACCGAACTCGAGGTCGTCGCCGCACGCCATCCTCTGCTCGATCTTCGTCTCCGCGCTCAAGCCGGCCGCATCGTCCCGATGACCGTCGCACTCCCGACCGGCCAGCGCCAGATGATCATCAGCGGTCCTAACACCGGCGGCAAATCCGTCGCGCTGAAAACCGTTGGCCTCGTCGCCGTAATGGCGCAGGCCGGCGTTCCCGTGCCCGCCACAAGCGCGCGCCTGCCCATCTTCACCGGCATCTTTACCGACATCGGCGATGCGCAGTCGATCGAGCAGAACCTCTCCACCTTCTCCGCGCACATCCGCAACATCGACCGCATCGTCGAACGCGCTGACGACCGCTCCCTCGTCCTCATCGACGAGCTCGGCTCCGCCACCGACCCCGACGAGGGCGCCGCGCTCGCCGTCGCAGTTGCACAGCACTTCCTCGAGCACCACGTGCTCAGCATCATCACCACGCACCTCACCGCGCTCAAGGTTTACGCCGCGCGGCATACCGGCGTGCTCAACGCGGCCGTTGGCTTCGACGAATCCACACTCACCCCGACCTACGAGCTGCGCCTCGGCGTACCCGGCGCGTCCGCCGGGATCAACATCGCCTCGCGCCTCGGGCTTGACCCAGCCATAGTCACCAACGCCCGCTCGCAGCTCACCACGCAGCAGGCGGACATCAGCCGCTTCCTCGACGAGCTGCATGCACAACTGAGCGCCGCAACCGCAGAGCGCGCCGACCTTGCTGCCACCGAGCGCAAGCTCAACGCTGAACGCCAGCGCCTTCAACAAGAGGGCCGCGCCGAGCAGCAGGCAACAACCAGAGAACTAGCCCGCAAGCTCGAAGCCCTCATTCGCGACTTCGAATCGCAGCTCCGCGACACCGTCAAAGACATTGACGATAAAAAGATCGCGCAGAAGATAGCCCGCGACTCCGCGCTGCGCATCGCGCGCCTGCGCCGTGAATTCTCTGAGCAGTTCCAGACCACCGTCGCGCAACACCAGATTCACGACTCCAGCTCCGGCGACTCTTCTTTGTCATCGCGCAGCGGAACGAAGGGATCTGCTTCACCTGGATTACCGAAGGTCGGCGACCTCGTCCGCCTCAAGTCACTCAACCGGGAAGGCCGCGTCGTCCGCGTGATCGACGCCAACTCGCTCGAAGTAAGCTTCGGCGCCATCAAGACCCGCGTCCCTCACACCGACATCGCCGAGATCACACCCGTCCACGAGCCACCCGCCGAGACCCTCCGCCGCCGCAGCGGCATCACCATCTCCACATCACACGACGACGAGCTGGTCAGCTCCGAGATCAACGTCATCGGCCGCACCGCCGACGAGGCAGAGGCCGAAGTCGAACGCTTCGTCGAGCGCGCCTTCCTCGCGGGCCTTCCGCGCATCCGCGTGGTTCACGGCGTCGGCATGGGCGTGCTGCGCCGCACGCTGCGTGATCTCCTGCGTAAGCATCCGCACGTCATCTCCGTCACCGAGCCGCCCTACAACGAAGGCGGCCAGGGTGCGACCATCGTCGAGCTTCGGCAGTAGCGCCGCCTCGCAACACAACTACCGCGTCACGAAACCTTGAACGTCTGCCTGCCACCCTCCGGCGCTTCGAACGGACCGGGAAACGGACTCTGCACGTTGCGCTGCTTGCCGGAAAAATCCTTGTCGATCCGAACCGGTCCACCATCGAAGTTCTCGAACGGCAGATTCGGGATCACCGCGACGCCGAGACTCTCTGTCGTGACGAACCTTCGTTCTTTCTCCTGCGCCCACACACTATCCAGCGTCATCTCGAGATAAAACCCATCACTCTTTTCCTCCAGCCGCACATCCGGATCAAACTCCGGTTGCAGCAGCGGAGCATCTTCCTGCGCACACGGCTTCGCATGCCCCACAAACACGTTGCCATCCAGATGCATCGGCAACCGCGTCTGGTTGAACTGCGTGAGATCACCGCCTTGCGCGAGCACGTTGTTCAGAAATCGAATGTCGCCGTTCGGATTGTCGTGATATCCAGCGACCTGCGTCGAGTGCGGCAGCATGAACGGCGTCATCCGCGCGTCATACTGATTCACCTGCGCGCCGCCGAGAAGCAGATTGTGCGCGAACGCCCCGCCCTGAGAATTCACATGCAGCGAGTTCTTCGAAAGAAAGAGGTTGTTGTCGACGATGAACGGCCCATGATCCACCTCAACGAAAAGGTCCACGGCCTGGTTGTCGTGGAACAGATTCCCCGTAACGCGCGTTCCCTGCGCCATCCAGTCCAGCCACATTCCGCGATACGTTCGGTAGATGTGATTGTGACTGAGCTCCACGTCAATGGCGGCGTGAAACTTGATGCCGGCGATCTCCGCGCCGCTGTAGCGCTGGCGCACATGAATGTCGTGAATCGTATTGCCGCTAACAATGCTGAACACCGGTCCAAGACTTCCCACAATCCCAGCCTGTTCGCAATGAGAGACCCTGTTGTTGCGCACAATGTGATGCCCGATATTCTCCTTTGACCATCCGTGTTGTTCCGCGCGCTCAATGGTCTTCACATAACCCTCCGCGGAATTCGCAGAGGTGTTGTCCCACTGATCGCCGTACTTTCCCAGCGCGATGCCGCAGCAGATCGAATAGCTGACATCGCAATCTTCGATGATCCAGCCCTTGCTCCAATGCGTGCCGATAACGCCCTTCTGCTCAGCCGTCGGCGGTGCCCACGGCGTGGCCGCACGACGCAGCATAAACCCGCGCACCGTGATGAAATCGATGCCCGTCTTTTCGGGATAGAAGACGGTCTGGCGAACGTTGATCTCCGTAAGCTGCTGGTTCGGGTCAACGCCTTCAAACTGCGCCCAGATTGTCGTCGTGTTTTCGTTCACTTGCCCAAACCACAGCGGCGTCTTGCTCTTCGTGTGCAGCACCTCGTCCACACTCGCGGCTTCCACAAACCAGTCGCCATTCAGATACACCGCGCCCGTGTGGTGTGTGCGGCCCACAGCGTCAAACCAGTCGCCGTGAATCACATCGCTGTAGGGATTGAATTCGCCGAAAAAGCTATTCGGGATCGTCACACTCCACACATCATCCTGGAGACGCTTCCATCCCTTGACGACCTCGGCGCCCGTGATCTCAACGCGCTCGCCTGGAGCAGCGCGATAAACAATCCGGTTCTCATCTGACGTTCCACCGCGCGCCGGCGACACGCGCTCGCGATAGACACCCTCGTGAACCGTAATCACATCGCCGGGAAACGCCCGCGCCGCCGCGGCGCCGATCGTTCTGAACGGCCGCGCAGTCGTCCCCTTGTTTTTATCGCTCCCCTGCGGAGAAACGTGATATTCGCGAGCGCGTGCCGTCCCCCACGCGTACGCGTTATTTCGAACAAAAACAGGAATCGCAGACAGTGCTCCGAGAAAGGTCCTTCGAGTGATCACCCGACCATTCTCTCAGAGCATCTACAGCAGGCTGCTCCGCATCATCGGCCGCTCGAGCGAACGTGGCCGCTGCGGGCCAGCGACGCACGTTCGAGAGACTTCGCATGTGTCGCCTCGTAGTACACGCCGCACGCGCTCACCACAATCCGGCCCGGCGCGACCATCAACACCGAATCGCCCGGAATCTCGGTGCTCGCCGGCAGCACTGCAGCATCCTCATGCTGCATATCCACTTCCACCAACTCCGCCGCCCGTACGCCCAGTTGAGCAAAGCTCGCCGGTTGCGGCGCGGCGTTCTCCTTGCTGAAGTCCTCCGCGCTCACCACGCGCGTATAGATGTCCTCGAGCGGCACCAAACCACCGCGCCACCGCATCGAGCTCTGCCCATAAGTCAGCGTTGTTCCCACCAGCGACTGCGCCTGCTCGCGCGTCCAGCAGCCGGAGTTCGTCGTCGGCAGAATGCGTGTAATCCGCCAGGTCCCGCGCAATGAAGCCGGAAGCTGCTCCGCGCGGGCGGTTGAAACAGTGCAACTGGATACTGCTGCAAACAGCGCCGCCATCCAAAAGCGCTGGCCAAAACGTGCAAACAACACTGGAAATCTCCTCAGTCTGGGTCCCTGCGACCCCGAGCCCCGTTTACTGAATCTGATGCGAGGCAAAGCCCGCCTGCTGCCAAACCCCGGGAGGTTGCTCGTCACAGTCGTCACGTTACCATTCGCTGCACGATATCGCCGTTCGCTGCGAATCGGACGACTTTCAGCAGCGAGATGCGTAGCTTTTAATGTGCTGAGGACTCCTGCGGGTACCCTCGGATGTACTTCTGGGACAGGTACTTAGCATCGTAATCTGAACCAGATTTGAGTTTAGTGGATAACGCGTGATGCGAACTCTGCAACAACTCTTTTAGGAGAGACGAACGAAATGGGAAAAGCGGTTAAGCTCCTCGAAAAAGGTGTAGTGCTCGGAGCACGCGCGAGCTGGGTAGTCTTTGACAAGCTGAATTCGATCAGCCCCAACAAGAGCTTCACCCCCAAGTGGTCCGATAAGCCGCTTCTCAAGAGCTACCAGAAGGAGAAGCCGCCACTGGGCTGGCCCCGCACTACTGACTCTCTCTGCCCCAAGTGCGTCCCTGAGATCCGTCAGCAGATCATCGATGGCAAGCTGCCGCACGAGATCCTCCTCAACGAGAAGGTCGGCGAGATCAAGGCTCAGATCATCGAGCGCGACGGCAAGATCCTGATGGTCAAGGACTGTCCCATCCACGGCCACTTCGAAGACGTTATGTCCATCGACCCGCCGATGATGCGCCACCTCGAAGAGGTCTTTCCCGGTCGCGACATCCGCGCCCACAACGACGAGAAGCTGCACAACCACGGAACCTCCACAGTCACGCACGGCCGCGGTTCGGTCCTCACGATCGATCTCACCAACCGCTGCAATATGATGTGCGATCCCTGCTTCATGGACGCCAACCAGGTCGGCTTCGTTCACGAGCTCACTTGGGACGAGATCAAGACCATGCTCGACAACGCGGTGCAGATCAAGCCGCGTCGTCAGATGTCGGTCCAGTTCTCCGGCGGCGAGCCCACGCTCTCGCCCTACTTCCTCGACGCCGTCGCCTACGCCCGCAAGGTTGGTTACAACTCCGTGCAGGCCGCGACCAACGGCATCGAGTTCGCCAAGTCCAAGGAGTTCGCCAAGGCCGCCGCTGAGGCCGGTCTCCGCTACGCCTACCTGCAGTTCGACGGCATCGGTAACGCCGCCAACTCGCACCGCAAGGTCGGCAACGCGTTCGACGTGAAGCTCCAGGCCATCCACAACCTGCACGAGGCCGGCGTGGACATCGTCCCCGTCACGACCATCGTCAACGGCATCAACAACGAGCAGGTCGGCCGCATCATCCAGTTCGCGCTCGACAATCCGAAGAAGATCAACTTCCTCTCCTTCCAGCCGGTTTCTTTCACCGGCCGCGACGAAGCGGTCTCCGACGAGCGCCGCGCTGCACAGCGCTACACCCTCTCGCACCTCGCGCACGACATCCGCGACCAAACCGGTCTCGGCGAATCCACACGCGACTGGTTCCCCATCAGCTTCATGTCCACCTTCTCCGACTGGGCTGATCTCGTGCACGGGCCGGAGCACGACTGGGGCCAGCTCTCCTGCGGTTGCCACCCGAACTGTGGCATCGGCATGGCGCTGATGATCGACAAGGAAACGAAGGAAGCCGTTCCGGTCACCGCGTTCCTCAACGCCGATCGCCTCGCCAAGGACATCGCCAAGGTGAACGACGCCTCGCGCGGCAAGATCCTCACCGTCATCGGCGCGGCGCTTGCGCTCATCCGCAACTACGAGCCCAAGAACGCTCCCACGCACTTCAGCATCTTCTCGCTGCTTGAGAAGTTCGATAAGTGCTTCGGCGCCACCGGCCGCAACTACGGCAAGGTCACCGCGGACCGCACCCTCGAGGACATCGAGAAGCGCCGCAAGGACCGCTGGAACTTCCTCTTCATCGCCGGCATGTGGTTCCAGGACCTCTTCAACTACGACTTCCGCCGCACCGAGCAGTGCATCATCCCGTACGCCACGCAGGAAGGCGAGATCAGCTTCTGCGCGTACAACACGGGCATCGGCTGGCGCAACATCATCGAGAAGATGCACATGACCTCCACGCTCACCAAGTGGTATGAGGAGCACGGACGTCACGAAATCTTCGCCGGTGGCAAGAAGGTCGGCCTCGAGAAGCAGGACAAGTACGACCTGGTTCTCAACGAGGAGCACGTCAACTCCGCCGCCAACGACACGTTCGAGAAGTCCGGCATCGCCAAGAACGCGCGCGAGGAAAAGATCCGCGCCCGCGACGCGAAGATCAAGCAGGACGCCGAGAACGCGAAGATGGCCAAGCTCTACCGCAAGGAGATCCTCAAGGAGCCCGAGATCGCCGGCTTCGTCTCGCTCGGCGAGATCAAGCCCGTCACGACACCCGCAGCGAAGGAAGAAGACCTCGTCGCCGGCGACTAGCATTGCATGCAGCCGACGCGCTGCGCGCAAAGACAAGAACAAAGGCCGCCTTCGGGGCGGCCTTTGTGTTTCTGCGCCAAACGCGGCAGAATGATCGCACATGAAGCGTGATGACATCATCAGCCACCATGACATGTGCGGTCGGGAATCCATGTCGTTGCAACGGGGAATGAATTTCCGTACCGCTGGCGGCCACGCGGTAGTCCTATCCTCCTTACGTCCAGGTGCGCCTTACGACGATCGCTTAGAGGAAAACGGAAGTGTACTTATCTATGAAGGGCACGACGAATCCCGTTCTAAGAAGTGTCCGAACCCCAAAGCTGTAGATCAGCCGTTGGAGACACAATGGGGGCGCCTGACTCAAAATGGCCTGTTTCACGAAGCAGCACAAGAATTCAAGAGCGGTAATCGCGATGCGCTGCGTGTCCGTGTCTACGAGAAGATAAAAGCTGGTATTTGGGTTTACAACGGCGTCTTCGCACTTGAAGACAGTTGGATGGAAACGATTGGCGGGCGACGGGTTTTCAAGTTCAAGCTCAGATTGCTTGAAGATTTAGAGGAACAAGAACTAGAGCTAGATGCTTTGAGAGCGGCCGAAGAGCATGCTCGCCTTATTCCATCAGCAGTGAAGCTTGCCGTTTGGAAGAGAGATCTTGGTCAGTGTGTTCGCTGCGGTTCGAAAGAAAATCTGCACTTCGACCACATCCTTCCTTATTCAAAGGGCGGCACATCAACGAGTGAGAAAAATATTCAACTGCTCTGTATGAAACATAACTTGCAGAAGCACGCTCATATTCAATGATCCCGATTCCATCCTTTGACCCTGCGAATGGAACCAGTTACAGTTTCGCGCATGAGATTCGCCGCTCTTCTCGCCGCCGCAATTCTGTCCGCCACCATTGCCTCGGCCCAACAGCGCCCCGCCATCACCGGCATCGCCTTCATGCGCGTCTACACCGACGACGCCCGCGCCGCCCAGCACTTCTACGGCATCACCATGGGTTACGACGAGAAGCACAACGACAACGAGATGGTCTTTCCCATCAACAAACATCAGTGGATCGAAGTCGTACCAACCCAGCTCCGCGACGGCCAATCCTACATGGCCGCCGTCGGCTTCACGGTAAGCAACCTCGACGAGATGAGGCGCTACCTCGAATCCCAGGGCCTCCACCCCGAGTCCCCCGACCCTGGTCTGATTGAGGTCCACGATCCCGAGGGCAACCTCGTCTGCTTCGTCCAGAAAGACTCCAAACTGAAAGAAGCTGATCTCGCGCGCGACACTCCGCTCTCCAACCGCGCCCCCAGCCACCACATCATCCACGTCGGCTTCATCGTCCACGACCGCGCCAAGGAAGACGCCTTCTGGAAGCAAATCCTCGGCTTCCGCCCCTACTGGTACGGCACCATGCATCCGCCCAACGTCGACTGGATCAGCATGCAAGTCCCCGACGGCACCGACTGGATCGAGTACATGATGATGCCCAACCAGCAGCCCAACAAACACGACTTCGGCATGAGCGATCATTTCTCGCTCGGCGTCGAGCACATGCAAACTGTTCTGCACGACCTTCAGGCCAACGGCTGTGAAGAGAAGCAGTGCACCGCAATCCAGGCCGGCAAGGACGGCAAGATTCAGCTCAACCTCTTCGACCCCGACCAGACACGCGTCGAGTACATGGAGTTCGCGCCCGTCATGAAGCCCTGCTGCTCGGCCTTCACCGGCCCCCACCCGAATCCGTCTGAACAGTAGCGCCTACTGCATCGGCGACGCATTCTGAGGGCTCAGCGTCATCGAGTTCGCTCCCGCCTTCAATTGCACCGGATGATCCCACATCAGCGCCTGGTTGTTGTACCGGGCCGAGATCATCAGGTAATACGTTCCCGGCGGCACCGCAGGAAACGTCCCGCCTCCATTCGCATCCGCACGCACGGAAGACGCCGCACTCGCCTTGATCGCGTCGATGATCTTCTGACAGTCAGGACTGCGCGTTCCACACGCCACACCAAACACCTTGTATGCGCTCGATCCCGCCGGAATCGCCACGCCAGCCTTCGCCACAAGAGTGGGGATACTGTCGCGCAGCAGCGTGTACGGGTGCGATGCCAGCGGGTTCGGCGCGCCAGCCTGCGCCGGAAATCCTGACACGATCGACAGCGTCGCATTTCCCGGTACATTCTTCGGCGTCGACATCGTCGCCGGATCCGCCGCAGCCGTCCGCACCATCGACGCCGCACTCCCTCCGCCCGTCGGTATCGTCTTGCTTGGCGTCATCACCGCAAGATTGCAGCTTCGCTCCATCGGACCAAAGGTAAAGTCGCCATTGTCGTTCTGCCCTGCCACGAATCGCCCGTGCACCTGGTACGCCTCTGTGCTTCCCGCATCAAGCGATCCATCTGGCTTCAACACCAGCTTCAGCGGATGATCCGGCGCGTTGATGTTGATCACAGCGTTCGATCCCTCCGCGGTCACGCTGTATGGATACGCGCGCGCCGCATCCGGTCCGCATCCAAGAACCGCAGACTCCGGGAAGAACTGCACACTGAAGCCCGTATTCGCCGCATAGATGCCATGCATTCGAATGCCCGGCGGAGTTGGCGGTCCCTTGTCTCCACCAAACATCGTCTTCAAAAGATTCGTCTGCATCGTCTCGATCCCAACCGTCGCGCCCTTGGTCGAGAGATTCAACGCCGGGCACGTGACGCGGCGCGGCGAAAACGTTGTGTAGGTCGGCTGGGAGGTTCCTGCAACGTATGTGTTCGTCGTAGTGGTGTGCGTAGCGTCGTATTGCCCATTGCCCGCGTATGACAACGTGTCACCGGAGTATGCGCCCACCTGGCTGCCGTCAATGCGCTGCGTCGTCGTCGTCGTGTGAGACTCCGTATGGCCCGGTGTCGACCCGCCGCCGCCCGTTCCACTCGGCACCACTCCATCGATCGTCACCGGTCCCGGGGCCGTCAGCGTGTTGTCACGATGCAGCGTTAGCACCAGCGGCTTCGGTGTCGTATCAAGCACGATGAGCGCGTTGCCATCGCGGAAGTTGATCTTGTAGTGATGCCCGTCCGGCGCGAGGTACGCGCAGTTCACCAGCACACCATCCGTGACAAAGTCGACGCGCCAGTTGCCCGCGCCGACAAACACGCCATCCATCTCCGCGCCGGAATCCGGCCCGGCTTTGGCAACTTCATCGTCTCCGCCGAGCAAACCGCTTGTCACCTGTCCAATCATCGACGTGAAATGTCCCAGCAGCGCATTGCCCGTGCATGATGCCGGCAGCCGCCCGGAGGTGATGCAGCGGTTCATCGCCCGTGTCTCGGGATCGCTCGACGGCGGCGGCGGCCCGCCGGTGATAGCGGCGTCCTGCCGCGCCTGCTGTTGCTGGATGGCGGCCATCTGCTGCTCGGACTTCGCTACATTCGCGTTGTAGGCTGCCTGCTGCTTGTCCTGGAACGCCTTCGCTGCGGCGAGTTGTTGCGCACTCGGTTGCTTGCACGTCGGCAGCAGCTTCTTCAGGTCGCCGCGCGTTTCGTACGTGTACTTCATCAACCCGTTCGGCAGAACCGTATCGGGATGACCGACCATGCACTTCGACGTATCGGACGTATCGCGGATATTGCAGTTCTCAACGAACATGCGTTCGCCGTTGCAGACGTAGGTCGCGCCGATGTGAATATCCTGCGCAGCCGCCACGATCGTGCCCGACAGCACCAGCGCAGCAACGACCGACTTCAGGACGAGACTCGCAACGCGAGGAACGGCCTCTGCTTTTCTTTGCAGCTGCCCTGACGAGGAGTGAAGACGCAGGCTCATACGAACCTCGATTCTGAGCTTTCGCCTCTAAAAGGGAGCCCACGTTCGAAGATGTAGAGGCAGGGCCGGCTCCGGCCGACATTCCAGGAGGAGGACCCTTATCCTAGCGCCGATTGCATATGGCAGCAAAGCCCTTTACTTCCTGACGGGCACTCCGGAGTCTAATGAATGGCAGGAGAGCGCATGGGTAAGCTGCTCATCGGGATCGGGGTCGCACTCGTCGTGGCAGGAGTGGTCGTGCTGCTGCTGGAGCGTGTCGGGCTTGGACCTGGTCGCATGCCCGGCGACGTTGTGTATCGCGGACGCAATGTTCAGGTGTGGTTTCCCTTGGGCACATGCATCGTGCTGAGCATTCTGCTCTCGGCAGCGCTGTACCTGATATCTAAATTGCACCGCTAAACGGTGTAGATACCCAATTTGCCGCGGGCAGCATCTTTCTTCAACAGAGTGTTTTCAAGAACTGGTTCTGGGGGACCTGTATGAAGAGATGTTTGCTGTCTCTCTGCGGAATGTCAGTTGCTGCCCTGCTTCTTTGCCCGGCAGCCTTCGCTGACACATTCAACTTCACTTACTCTGGCATGGGAACCATTGGGTCCACACCGACCAACTTCACGGGATCCGGCACGTTCACGGCTACATCCACTGGAACAACAGGGGAATATCTCATCAACTCCGTCTCAGGTACGGCGAATGGTGTTGCCATTGCCGGCCTGTTGGCGCCGGGGATCTATCCGTCGGCATCGTCCGGGAATCCGCCCAATGACAACTTCATCTTCTTCCCGCTCGCAAGCGGAGGGGCGCTGGATCTTAATGGCTTCTCTTTCGACACGGCGGATGGGACAGACTACAACATCTACTACTTTGACCCGGGATATGGGCTGGTGACGGATCCGAACTTCGATGGCACTGACTCCCTGACCTTTACGCTGACGGACGATACGACTGGGACCACCGTCGTCGGGGCGCCGGGTGGGTCGACGGCCGCTGCGACACCGGAGCCAGGATCGCTGGCGCTACTGGCAACAGGAGTGTTTGGGATCGCTGGAGTGGTTCGTCGCCGCTTTACGTTTTAGTTGTTTTTCCTTCAGAGGCCGCCTGATTCTCGGGCGGCCATTTTTGTGCATCCACAGGAATTACCGACAAATTGTTGCACTCAGCCGAGGTAACGGGTGAGGCTTTCTCCTGTCTACTTGACGCCCTTGTCGGGGTTCCATGAACCCTGGAGCTTGCGGACGTAGACGATTTCCCCGATGTGGTAGGCGTTGTGCGTGCCTATGTGGGCGATGCCGGAGGCGTGCTGGGCGAGGTCAGCGTCGCTGGCGGACTGGACCCACTGCTCAAGGTCGGCCATGTTGTGGTCGAAGCGCGCGATAAGGATGGACCACTCGGTCGAAGTGATCTGGTTCACGTCGTAGCCAACGAAGGTGTCTTCGTTGTTGCCGGAGTAGGTAGCGGGCGTCTGGCCTCTAAGTTTGGCGAGAGACTGCTCGTTCCAGAAGATGAGGTGGGCGACGAGCTGGGCCACGGAATGCATCTGGCCGGGCCCACCTGCCTTCGGGACCCAGCGGGCCTGCTCGGGCGTGAGGCCGGCGACAGCAGTATCGAAGGACACGAACCACTCGGATTTGTCGTGGGTGGAGTGGAGCTGCTCAAGCAGCACGGCGCGCAGATCCATGGGTTTGGGCTGCGGCGACTGCGCGCTGGCGAAACTGACCGGCAGGGCGACGAGGAGAGCTACAGACAGCAGGGATTTGCGCATGCCCTGGATTGTAAGCGCGAAGGGATGCTCGGCTAGAGTTTGGGAAGGATTTCGTTGGCGATGGCCTTCTCGGCGGCCTCGTTGTCCTGGCGGCTGGCGTTGGGGACGTTCACCTGGAGCAGCAGGAGGTGGTGCTTGCCGAGCGCGTACAGGTAGGCCGCGGAGCCGGCGGCGGAGGAGACGAAGAAGGCGTCCTCGCCCACACCGGTGACGGAGGCGAGGCGGCCGGTGTTGGACATCTGGGCGCGGGTGACGTTGAAGGTGTCTCGCGATTTGAGGCTGACGTAGACCCGGTCCTCGCCCTTGGCGTCCTTCCAGGTGCAGTCGGGGGAGTCTTTGGAGCCGCCGGGGGTGCCCGGGTTTACAGGCTCGCCGACGACGGCCTTGACCTGGTCAGGGGAGAGGAAGCTGCAGGGGGCTTGTGCGCGCGCGGCGACGGGGATGAGGGTGGCGGCAGCGGCGAGGGCGAGGCAGGTGCGGATCATGTTGTGCTCCGCGAGGTTAGATGCGGGTTCAGGTCTTACCCCGGAAGTGGTGTTGTATCGGCGAGCTGTCGGGCGTAATCTTGCGCCGATTTCGCATATGCGAGGTGCACATGAAAGCTACAGGCCTTCTTGCGGTGCTCCTTATGTTGAGTTCCACATCGCTCGCCCAAACGCCTCCGATTCAGGAGGCTTCGACTCAACCGACGGCGTCTACGCCTTCCACTGAAGCTGTTCCGACCGCTGCTCTACTTGCTCCGGGGGCAAAGGTCTTCCTTGAGCCGATGGATGGATTCGACAAGCTTCTGTCGGACTCGATCGTTCAGAAGAAGGTGCCGGTTGTGGTCGTGAAGGATCGCGCCGACGCGGATTTCGTGATGTCTGGCTCAGCGCACGTGAAGAAACGGGGGTTCATTACCGGGATGGTCCTGAGTACGCGCGGGGGTACGAACGTTTCGATGAAGGATGCGCGTACGGGCACCGAGGTGTTCGCCTGCAACTTCCACCGGGTGGATTCCAATGAGAGACCGGGTGATATCTATCTGGGCTGGGCCGATCAGTGCGCGGGACATTTGAAGAAGGCGGTGGAGAAGAAGTAGGTACCCCCCCTCCCCCCGGTTTCTGTGCAAAGTCTTCAGGAGATTGGACTTAGGCTTGGACTTCTTGGGCAAACTCTTGAATTCAGGGGAGTTACAGGTAAAGTCTTGGATTCAGGGGAGTTAACGGGTGGGGGGGTTACTTTTCCGGATGGTTAGAGTTTGGGGAGGATCTGGGTGGCGAGGGACTTTTCGGCGGCCTGATTGGTCTGCTGGGTGCCGTCGGGGAGGGTGACGGTGAGGAGCAGCAGATGGTTTTTGGTGAGGACGTAGAGGGCTGAGGAAGAGTCGTCGGGGGAGACGAAGAAGGCGTCGTCGCCGAGGCCGGTGACGGGGGTGGGGTGGACGCCGGACTTCTCGAGGTTGGTGCGGGTGGTGCGGAAGTCGGCGGCGGGGCGGAGGGCGATGTAGACGCGGTCCTCGCCGTGGGCGTCGCCCCAGGTGCATTCGTTGGAGCCTTTGGCAACACCCGGTTGGCCGGGCTCGACCGGCGAATTGATAACGGCTTTGATCTGGTCGGGCGTGAGGAGGCTACAGGGGTCCTGCGGAGTTTGCGCGTGAGCGGCGGGGATGAGGACGGCTGCAGCGGCGAGCAGGAGAGTCGTGCGGATCATGGTGAGGCTCCCGCTGAGGTTAGACGTGGGATGGGGCCCGGCGAATGGGCGCCCGGCGGGGAAGAATTGTGTTGTGTCCGACACCGAGACGGCGTAGTCTTCCGCAGATTTCAAGAACAAAGTTGAGGTGTAGATGAAAGCTTTCGCAAGCCTTCTGCCGGTTCTCCTTGTGTCGAGTTCTGCCGTTGTCGCGCAGAAGCCACAAGCGCCTTTGACGATCCAAGGCGGGACAGAAACGAATGCGGCTACTCCCGCAGCCGCGGCTCCAATGCCCCCACAGCCAACTTCTCCTGGCCCTCAGGCGGCGACCGTCGCGGCTATACCCGTAGTGGCTGCGGTGGCTTTGAATGGACCCGATGCGAATGGGCGTTACATGCTCCGTGACGGGGATGACGTGCCGCTTCAGTTTGCCCAGGACATCAGTTCGAAGACGGCTGCCGAGGGTGATCCGGTGATGTTCACGCTTTCTGACGACCTGAAGGTGAACGGCGTCGTTGTAGCAAAGGAAGGAAGCAAGGCCGTCGGCGAAGTTGCGCATGCGGAGCACTCGGGCATGATGGGCAAGCCCGGGCAGCTGGATATTCGTCTGAACTATTTGAAGGTGGGAGACACGAAGGTTCACCTGCGTGGGACGAAGGGAAAAGAGGGACAGTCGGGGACGACGAGTACGGTGGTTCTCACCGTGCTCTTCGGGCCGATTGGGCTCATCAAGCATGGAAAGAATATCGACATTAAGCAGGGGACGTCTCTGCACGCCTATGTCAGCGACGACACAGCCTTGCCGCCGGTGGCGAACTGAAGGATCGTGGGTTCTTCCGGCAGTTAGGGGCTGTTCAAGGAAGGCAGTTCAGTCGTTTCGCTTCGCTTCACTCCGGCCTTCGGCAGAGCGGGCAACCAGCGGCTATGCCACCGCAGCGACAAGATCGGCTGATTCGAATAACTCTTTTACTGTCCTCAGTTCCTCCGCAATCTCGTTCGGCTTTGCTCGGCTTTCCAAAATTAAAGGAGCTTGCGGCGGTAGCAACGGTACGACCTCTTGAAAGGCCAACTTGGCCGCGTACGAGACTCGTTCATGTTGGCTAGCACTGTTCACCTCGCTGACATGCACTTGAACTATTCTCGATCCGAATGTTTTCAACATGAAATACGCCTCTGTCATTGAAGCGTCGCATTGTCTTGCATGACCGATATCGAAACAGAATCTTGCATCAGGAAGTAGATCGAAGATTTTCGCAAGCTCAGCGACAGTGCGGCCAATCGGTTTCCGTCGGTCCATGTTTTCTATAGCGAGGCGCTTTCCGAAGCGTCTCCAAATAGAGAAGTCATAGATTGCATCGGGATGCAGAACTATCGGCCAAGAGTCCGGCACACGTGAGTAGAGGTACTGAGCCAGCAGATCTTCTTCGCTTTCTACGAACGCGCTCGGAGCGTGAAACGAAACGTAACTGTACCGCCTCAGATCCAGGCGAGGCAGTGCGGATATCAGAACCTCTACCTCTCGAGCCCTGAGGGCGGAGAGTTCGACCGAATCTACTTCGAAATCACGCAGGATCTCGAGAGCCGCATCGAAATTGCCTAATGCTAATGCTCCCGAAGAAAAACCTATGTGTTTCATCAGAACACCCCATATTCGATCGTTAGTTTCCCAAGCACATTGTCCGGTTTGAGAAATATATCTCTTATACCGTTTTGAAAGCTATGGCTGATATCTCGCCCGTATCGGAAGACTTCATCATTGTCGAGCTCTTTAGGTTTTAGCCTTTCGAGGCGCTGACGTTTCGTCTCGCAGGCGAGTAGTCCAATGAACTCCTCGTAAGCACCAAAAATAGTCTTGGCTGACATCTGGTGTTCCGGGTACCGCAAGAGTACTCTTGCCAGTAAGTCCAACGGCGGGATCGCGACACATTCGCGAATCTTTTCGATTACTGGTGCTACGACCTCCTTGTCGTGACCGTAGATTTCGTTCCTTTGCTCCTCTGAAAAGGCTAGATGGCACTCGAAGCAGGTCATCAAGCCGACTAGAAAAATCAGCTTTCGTGAGAAGCGAAGTTTGATGTTCCGTAGAGCAAATCCTTTGTTATTTCTCGCTCGTTGCTTGTAAGCAAAATCTACCGCCATCATGCGCCAGTAGCGAGCGATATCGTTCAGGAAGAATCGAGGTACCTTGTAGTCTTTGGACCCATGCCATAGTCCGTAGTCTTCGCTCAGATATCTCTTGAATAGGTTATTTACGACTCTGTTATAAGCGTCATCTCTACAAATCGGTGTCGATTCTAAGAGGAGGAGGATGCGGCGCGTTGTGTTCGCGTTGGTGTCATCTTGGCCGCCGATGTAATTGATCAGATCGTGGCTAGAGACGAGAGTGGCGAATGTTTGCTCTTGTCCTGGGGCTTTAAACTCGAGCCCCTCCAGCGCTGCCCTTATGTCGTGAGCAGTCTCTAGGTCTTCGGGGGACGAAGATCCGTCGAGAAGCAGACTCCAGTCAAGGTCGCTGTCTGGGGTCAATTCCCTTCGTGCCAGCGACCCGAATACAACCACGCTCTGATCTGAACTCTCGAAAGGTTTGATTACAGACTCGAGCTCTTCCAGTCTCTTGAGGGAGTTGGCCCTAGCGGCACGGATGTTGGGCCAGTCACAACCCAGTTTCGCTTCGAGGGTTTCGACTTCTGTCGCTGGTGCTTTGATATCGCCCCCTTGGAACCTTTCATTCTAAGGGCCCCAGGCAGCCTAATTTCCACATTTGGTTCTTGGCACGGCTCGAGCGGAGTTCGGCTACTGCACAAGCGTGCCGTTTTCGCTGTTGGTTTTGGGGTCCTCGGGTGGGATGACGGTGGCGGTGGCGACCTCGTCGTCGGCTTCGAGGTTGAGGAGGCGGACGCCGGAGGTGGAGAGGTCGGCGGCGCGGACGCTCCTGGTGTCGATGCGGATGATTTTGCCGAACTGGCTGATGACCATCATCTCGGTGGTGTCGTCGACGAGCGGCATAGTGGTCCAGGCGAAATACGGAGGTCCTTCGCCTACGGCTCAGGATGACGGCGCGGTAAAGATGTTGTGGGGAGCGAGAAGGCTCGGGCTGAAGCCCGAGCCTTTGGTGTTTATGGGGTGTCTTATGGCACGGCTGAAGCCGTGCCCCTTCAGGTTTGGTTGTGATCCGAAGTGCGAGACGCAGATTCCCTTCGGGAATGACAACAAAAAGAGCGCAGCCCTGAGGCTGCGCTCTTTGAAGCGGCGGTTACTGCACGAGCGTGCCGTTTTCGCCGTTGGTTTTGGGGTCCTCGGGTGGGATGACGGTGGCGCTGGCGACTTTGTCGTCGGCTTCGAGATTCAAGAGGCGGACGCCGGAGGTGGAGCGGCCGGCGGCGCGGACGCTCTTGGTGTCGATGCGGATGATTTTGCCGAACTGGCTGATGACCATCATCTCGGTGGTGTCGTCGACGAGCTGGATGCTGACGACTTTGCCGACCTTGGAGTTGGCCTTCATGTTGATGACGCCCTTGCCGCCGCGCGAC